>JAQVEX010000048.1 GCA_028697555.1 Lentimicrobiaceae bacterium
AAAGCTTTGTTCAAAGACCGACCGGCATAAGGCAGTTTGTCGGCAAATTGTTGACAAAGGCGCTGAAAATAAATACCGAAATGAGCTATCAGGAACTTGAAGCGTTTGCCTACAACGATTTGTATAACAATTCATCATCCAAAAGCGATTATTGGCTCTACATTACAAAAAACACCGATGATAACAAGATATCTTATTATATAACAACACCTAACTTATCTATTTACAAATAATTAAACACATTAAATCTATGAAAACAACAAAAATCATTAAAACACTTGTTCTAATAAGTGCTATCATTCTAAGTCCAAAAATTTTTGCCGATAATGTTACGTTATTGCCTGAATTTAACAAAATATCAGTGAATGGCTCAGCTAAAGTGCTCATAATGCAAGGCGCCGAATATAAAGTTGAAATTGAAGGTCCAGCAGACAATTTTTATACAAAAGTAAATAACGAAACGCTCACAATAAATGGCTCTTCTAATAATAATTCGATAATTAAGGTTACATTTATTGAAATTAGACGCATTACGGCTTCCGGGAACTCAAGTGTAACATCCGAAGGAGACATAATAACAGACTATTTAGATGTAAAATGCAGCGGAAATAGTTCTATGATATTGGATGTAAGCTCCGAAGGATTACATGTTGACAATTCAGGCAACAGTAATGTCGATATCGATTTTATCGGCAAAACATTAGTTGCTAAAAATTCGGGTACAAGCAAATCGACTTTTAGCGGAATTGCGTCTAGCATAGAAACTTATTCTACCGGATTGGCTAAAGTTTATGCCGAAAATCTTGATGTAAACTCTGCAAATGTGGTAGTATCCGGAGCTTCGGAATGCACTATTGTACCCAATAATAACATAAAAGCTAATATTTCAGGTGCGTCAAAACTGCATTACGTAGAAAACGGTAAAACTGAAACAATTTCGCAAAATGGCACTTACAATATTGAGCGTACTGCTACGTACAACGAAACTACAGGAGATACTACATACAATTATTCTTTAAACTACGACAGTAATGTGCTTCAACGCAACAACACAACATACAAATTCAACAAAAAGCGCAGAGAAAACGGATTTAACCTTAATTATGGTAGTTTTGGTTTAGGCGATAATTTTTTAGGACTTAATAGCTCAAGTAATTATGAAAATTCGGACAATTTGTATAAGTATGATATGTCTGTCAATATTCCTGATAGATCGATGAGTGTTTATCTTAACTTTGCCGAAGTATCATACGATATGTTAAAAGGAAGAGTCGGATTTATTTCGGGTTTGGGAGTTTTATGGAACAATTATAAATTCGACGAAAATGTTAGGATAGTCAATACCGAAGATAATTTACTTAAAACATACAGAATGGTTAATGACTCCACTTTAAATTTTAAGAAAAGCAAAATGACTACATTTAACATTAATGTTCCTTTATTGCTTGAATTTAGGATACCGGTCAACAAGTGTTGTGATGAAATTCGCATAGGCGGTGGAGTTGTGGGCAGTTTTGTATTAAATTCATATACAAAAAATGTATATACAGATAAAGTAACCAACAATAAAATTAAAGATTACGGTAGATTGAACGGAGTAACGGCTCCGCTAAACTTGAGCATGACTGCATATGTTGGTTGGAATGCAGTAAAATTATTTGCTCAGTATCAATTTACAGGATTGTTTAAAGAAAACAAAGGTCCTTCAATTTATCCATTTACCATTGGTGTAGCCATTAGCGATTATTACTAAGATTAATGTAAATAATAGTTTGACTGAAAGAGGATGCTTTATATAGGCATTCTCTTTCTATTTTATGCTCAATATTTAATTATTATAGGTTTTACTTGTGCGAAAATCAAAAAAATGTATTTTTGTACAATCAACGAGCACAACTAAGTCGATATGGCAATATTAAAAAACTTGAGCAAGCAGTACAAGATAGCGATAGGCGTAGTTATTTTTTTCTTTATTGTATTTAATGTTCAAACATATTTCAATCATTATTTGTACAGGACAGATGCTTTGGACTATGGGTTTCACCTGCAAGCATTAAGAAATTTTTGTAATTGCCGTTCGGGTCCTTTAACAATTTTTTCTCTTCAGTTAGAATCCTTTTTCCAAATCCATCCGAGTTTCACATTAGCCATTATTTCGCCAATAGCGTGTTTGTTAAAGCCCATATTCGGCTCCTACACACTTTTGTTGATAATGAATATTTTTATCACCTTAGGTGGCTATTTTACATATAAAGTTATTTTACTAAGAAGCAAAGACGAATGGTTGAGCTTAATTGCTGTTGTTCATTATTTTGTAATTGGCGGACATTATAGCGCAATTTCTTTTGGATACGTTGACCCTGTAGTTTCAGCTGCCGTGGTGCCAATTTTTCTCTACTATTTTTATAAGGAGAAATATTGGGTTTCGTTGATTTTTATGTTCTTTGTCATCACTTCCAGAGAAAATATGCCATTGTGGTTTATTTTTATAGGTATATTTTTGCTTATTGATACATACAAAAACAAAAAATCTCGCTATTGGTCTATTGGAGTTAGTACAATTTCGTTGTTGTATTTAGTACTTGTTTTTACGGTTCTAATTCCTGCGTTCAATGTCGAGAGTTCCGAATATTCGTACAATCGTTTTACATATACCGCATTGGGCGAAAATGTGCGTGAAGCATTTGTATATGCCGTAACTCACCCAATTGATGTTGTTAAACTGATGTTTGTAAATCATTTGAACGAACCCATGTACGACGGTATTAAAGCGGAGTTTTGGCTTGCATTCCTTGTTTCGGGAGGTATTTTGTTGTTCAGACGTCCGCACTATTTTATACCTTTTATTCCCGTTATCTTGCAAAAATTGTTGTCCGACAATATGACCTATTGGGGATTAATGATATTTTCTTCAGTTGAAATTGTATCAATACTGACATTTGCATCTTTTTCAATTTTGGCTAGCTTAAAAAACAGAAAATTAGCCAAAATAATAGGTATTATTTTGTGTGCTTCAACTCTCACATTTACAATTATAAAGATGAATACACGTACTTCTAAATGGTATAATTCGGCAAAAGAAAAAATATACGATCCTAAATTCTACAAATCGGATTATAACATTGCCGAGATAAAAGAAGTTCTGTCGCTTATACCTGACGATGCAAATGTTTGTGCTTCTTCTACTTTAGTGCCTCATCTTTCTTTCAGAGATAGAATATACTATTTCCCATATTTCCAAAAAGATGTTGAATACCTAACATTTTTAATCAACGGTCCTCCTTATCCTTTCTATAAAGAAGAATATGCTAGAAGGATAAACGATTATGAAAATTCCGAAGATTGGGAAGTTGTTAGAAAAACTAAAGATATTATATTGCTGAAAAAGAAACAGCTTAATCAACCTGATTAGGGAAATATTGAGCAATGTATAAAGGTCTGTTTTTTGTTTCAATATGAATACGACCTACGTACTCTCCTATTACACCCAAAGAAATAAGCTGCACCGAACCAAGAAAAATGACAAGCAAAGCAGTTGTAGCAAAGCCCGTGGTTTGATAATTGGGAGTTATCAGATAATCGATTATCATGTAAACTCCTACCAAACCGCTTATTATTATACTGATAATGCCAAAATACATTGCAAATCTTAAAGGTTTAATTGAAAACGACAATATACTATCAACAGCTAATTTCATAAGTTTTTTAACACTGTATTTGCTTTCTCCGGCAAATCTACTAGGAGCTTCAAAATCGATAACAACCTGATTGCTTACTCCTATCCAACTTATTAAACCTCTGAACATTCTATTGTTCTCTTTCATGCTCTTAACAACTTCGACGTATTTCCTGTCTATTAGCCGAAAATCGGGGGTTTGAGCAGGAATTTCAAAATCAGATAGCTTGTTAAGTATTTTATAAAATATTTTACCTCTTAATTTCTGAAAATAACTCTCTTGTTGATTGTCAACACGTTTGGTTAGAACAATATCAACTCCATCGCGCCAGTGTTTAACCATTTCGGGTATAAGCTGCGGTGGATGTTGTAAATCGGCATCCATAAAAAGTACGGCATCGCCTACGGCATAGTCCATACCGGCAGTCATAGCTATTTCGTGACCGAAATTTCTGACAAAATCAACTAACTTTACATCTTTATCTTTTTCGTACAACTTTAATACTTCAGCTTTTGTATTGTCTTTACTGCCGTCATTAACAAAAATAATTTCATATTTTAGCGAATCTATTGTATCCAAACTTTGTTTAAGTTGTTTGTACAATTCGGCAATATTAGCTTCTTCGTTATATGCCGAAATAACAATGCTAATAAAATTTCTATTGCTCATATTACAGATATATACGATAAAGGATTCTGAAGAATTACAACATCGGAAAAAATTGCAGAACCCGATAACAATTTCTTCTAATATGTACAAAAATAGTATTTTTCCTTGATAAGCTAAATAAAAAAAAGTTGTCGAAAATACTTCGACAACTTTTTTGTTTAAACTTATTTCAAGCTGATTCTAAAAGTTGTATTTATTATCTTCAATAAGTTTAGCAGCAATACGGCGTCTTGCCTCTTTTGTGTTAACCGGCTTAACTGCTGTAAGTTTTTCTGCTACGCTTATCAACGATTTAAGTTCGGCATCGGTAGCAAGAGTATTGAAAATATCAACAGCTAATTTGTATATAGCAAATGATGCATCAAACAAATACACGTCTAAAATGTCTTTGTAAATATCGATATTATCTCTCATAGTGCTAAGCTTTTCTAATCTGAGAGCTAAGGATTCCAAAACATAAATTTCGGTCATCATGTCGGAAATTCCGTGAACAACTTCTTGTTCTTTGCCAATTTGTCTCTTATAGAATTGCGAAGATGTATGAATAGCCAAAAGTGTAAGGTCTTTGAAGTTTTCGACGTAATCGCTGATTTGTCCGAAGTAGTCGGTTTTGTCGGTACCACCTTTAATTGAATTAATATTATCAAAAACTTGCTGAGCTTTTTCGAACAGTTCAAATTCACCTTTTTGAGCTTTTTTAATTGCAGTATCGGCAATCAAAAATCTGTTAATTTCGTTGGTTCCTTCAAAAATTCTGTTAATTCTCGAGTCTCTGTAAGCTCTTTCAATATTCATTTCGGCAGAGTAACCCATACCACCGTGAATTTGTACGCCTTCGTCAACAACGTAATCCAAACATTCCGAACCGTAAACTTTAAGAAGTGCGGCTTCAACGGCGTAGTGTGCAATAGCTTCAATAGCTGCCCTACCCGGCTCCATTCCTGCTTCTTTGTTTATATTGGTCATAATATCTATATCTTTGCTTAAGCGGTACGTAGCCGACTCGTGAGCAAAGGTTTTTATAACTTGTTGAGCAAGTTTGTATTGAATAGCTCCGAATGTTGAAATCAGAACACCAAACTGCTTACGTTCGTTGGCATACTGAACAGAATCGTTGATAGAAGTTTTGGCAGCGCCTAAAACGTTAGCACCTAATTTAATTCTTCCCATGTGAAGGATGTTAAGTGCAATTCTGAAGCCCTCGCCTTGTTTTCCTATAAGGTTTTCAACCGGAACTTTTACATCGTTGAAGAATATTTGAGCTGTAGATGAGCCCTTAATACCCATTTTTTTCTCATCGGGAGCAACAACAACGCCGTCCCAATCTTTTTCTACGATAAATGCACTCAAAATTCTGTCGTTACCTATTTTAGCAAATACCGTTTCAATATCTGCGAAACCGGCGTTGGTAATCCACATTTTTTGTCCGTTCAAGATGTAATGTGTTCCATCTTCCGACAAAACTGCATTGGTTTTTCCTGAGTTGGCATCGCTACCTGCACCGGGTTCGGTCAAACAGTACGCACCAATATATTCGCCTGTGGCTAATTTTGTTACGTATTTTTCTCTCTGAAAATCATTGCCGTAGTATGCAATAGGCAAAGTTCCTATACCGCAGTGAGCCATAAAAGCTACTGAAAACGAATAACCTGCACCTATTGTTTCGGCTGTAAGCATTTGAGTAACAAAATCTTGTCCATATCCGCCATATTCTTCGGGTAAAGCAATACCCATTAAGCCCAACTCGCCTGATTTTTTAAGTATTTGGTGCATCAATTCATAGTTAGGAGAATCCAACTCATCTAAATGCGGATAAACTTCGGTTTCCAAAAAATCCTGACAAGTTTGAGCAATCATAAGTTGCTCTTCGTTAAATTCTTCGGGAATAAATACATCTTTTGCGTCCGTTTTTTTCACTAAAAACTCACCGCTCTTTAAAACTTTTTTGTCTTCCATAGTTATTTTAATGTTATTATAATTTCAAATTATTTGCAATTAATTCGGCAATATCAAAGTTCTTGATTTCATCTTCTTTGTTGGTATATTTCAAGCCGTCGGTCATCATTGTCATGCAGAAAGGACAAGCAGTTGCAATAACTTCGGCACCTGTACCGATAGCTTCCTCGGTTCGCTCGATAAAAATTTCTTTGTTACCGCTTTCGGCTTCTTTAAACATTTGAGCGCCGCCTGCTCCGCAACATAATGCAGAACTTTTATGTCGTTTCATTTCGACAAAAGAATTTGTAATTGCGTTTAGTATTTGTCGCGGCTCGTCGTATATTTTATTGGCTCTGCCCAAATAGCAAGGGTCGTGATAAGTAATTTTTACGTTGTCTTTGTTATTGATTGAAAGTTTGCCGTTGTTTATATTTTCCGAAATGATTTCCAAGTAGTTGAATACTTCGTATTTACCGCCAAGGTCGGGATATTCGTTCTTAAAAGTGTTGTAGCAATGCGGACAAATTGTGATAATTTTCTCCACTTCGTACATTTTAAGAGTCTCGATAACAGTAAGAGCTTGCATTTGGAAAAGCATTTCGTTTCCTGCTCTTCTAGCCGGATCGCCGGTGCAAGTTTCTTCAGTGCCTAGTACAGCGTAGCTAATGTTTAAATGATTTAAAATTTTAGCGAAAGCTGCTGTTACTTTTTTATATCTATCGTCGTAAGCTCCTGCGCAGCCCACCCAAAACAAGTATTCGGGCTTGTTGCCTTGTGCAAATTCTTCCGACATTATTGGAACTTTCTGTTTTGGAGTTTCCATATAGTTATTATTGGTTTTATATTTTTCTGATTTACAAACTGTTAGTATAAAAAATTACATGTTTTCAGTCCAAAGTAGTCTATCTTCCGGCGAATACTGCCAAGGAGCACCGTTGTTTTCTATATTCGAAAACATTGTATTTAAGCCCGTTGGAGCAGCACTTTCTTCCATTACCAAATACCTTCTGATATCAACAATAAGTGTCGGCTGATTAATGTTTACAGGACATTCGTTAGCACAAGCGTTGCAAGTAACGCAAGCCCAAATTTCCTCCTCGCTTATATAGTCTCTCAAAAGCGATTTTCCGTCGTCGAACTCTTTGCCTTTTTTAGATACTATGTTTCCCTTTTCCTTCATTCTGGCTCTGACGTCCATCATAATTTTCCGCGGAGAAAGCTTCTTACCCGTAATATTTGCAGGACAAACCGAAGTACATCTTCCGCACTCCGTACAGGTAAGCGAATCGAAGTAGTTTTTCCACGAAATATCCGTTACGTCTTTTACTCCAAACCTTTGTATTTCGGCTGGCGGTTCATTTGTGTCGAAAGCTGCGTTTGGGTCTAACATTAGTTTTACTTCTTTGGTAATTTCGTCCATATTGGTGAGTTTACCAAGCGGTTCAAGGCGAACTAAAAATGTGTTTGGAACCGATAAAAATACGTGGAAATGCTTAGAATACGGCAGGATGTTGGCAAATAAGAATATTAGCAAAATATGCATCCACCAAAAAATATCGTGCCAAATATGAAGTTGATGAACACTCGCATTTGCATATAATATATCGGATAGATAATTGCTAACGGGAAATACTCCAACAGACGGCGTTCCGGTAACGGCTTTAAGCTGTACGTATGCCGAATTTAAGCCCAACAACGAAATCATCAGAAGTAAAATCAAGGTAAGAGCAACATTAGCATCTTGATGAGATTTTTTCTTCATTTCAATCCCACTAAAACGTGGAATGTGCATAAAAATACGTCTGATAAGGAAAGCTATGATAGAAATTGCTATCAACAGAGCAAAAATATCTCCAAAAGCTATCATAAAGTCGTAAAATCCTCCCAAGACACCCAAAGACCTTTCAAGTCTGCCCACTCCGTCGATAACCATCTCGATACTGCCGAACAGTATTACACAAAATCCCCAAAAAACTATTGCATGCATTAAACCTATTACAGGACGACGGAATATTTTTGTTTGTCCGAAAGCAACTTTAAGCATGTTTTTAAACCTCTTGCCTATGTTTTTTATAGGGAAATTGGCTTTTGTGAGCTTAAAGTTATTGATAATCTTACTAATAGTATAGGCAAATACTCCTAATGTAATAAGAAGTGCAATTATAAAAACTATTTGTTTTACCATTATGCAAGTAAAATTAAGTTAATACTATTTTTGCTGCATGTCTTTGACAGCTTGAATAAGTTGCGGTAGTACTTTTTGAGCATCGCCAACAATACCGTACTGTGCTTGTTCAAAAATAGGAGCATCTTTATCGGTGTTGATAGCAACTATATACTTCGATGAGCTAACGCCGGCTATATGTTGGGTTGCACCCGAAATTCCGAAAGCAAAATATAGATTTGGAGCTATAATTTTACCTGTCTGACCTGTATGCTCTTCATGGGGACGCCAACCTTCGTCGGAAACAGGACGAGAGCATGCTGTTGCAGCACCGAGCAAACTTGCTAATTCTTCAAGCGGAGCCCAATTATCAGGCGATTTCATACCTCTTCCACCCGAAACAACTATTTCGGCATCGTTTAGAAGTATTTTACCTGTTTGTTTTTCGGTGTTTTCCAATTTAATATTGGATGCTTCGGTGCTTACAGTCAACTTTTCAATATTAACTGTTTGTGGATTTTCGCTAATCTCGAACGAGTTTTGAGCAAGCGTTATGATTTTCGTTTGACTCTTAAGTTCAACATCTGCGAAAGCTTTACCCGAAAATACTTTTTTGTAAACCACAAAAGGATTTACGCTAATTGGTAGCTTGCTTACTCCTGTTGCAATTGCTGCATTAAGGCGAACCGATAATCTGGACGAAATGGCTTTGCCTTTGTTATTGTTTGCAAAAATTATTAGCTCGGCATTGCATTTTTTGGCAACTTCTTCAATTATTTTTGTGTAGTTTCTATCATTAAAATCCTGATTATCATCTACTTGATATATGTGAGAAGCTCCGTATTTGCCCAAAATCATCAGTTGGTCTTCGGGAACATTGCCTATTGAAACTACTTTCAGGTCGGTGTTCATCATTTTTGCAACGCTGTATCCGTACGATACAAGTTCAAACGATAACTTTTTGAATTGGTTATCCCAATTTTCGGTATATATTAAAACTGACATATTATTTTCTGCTTTTTTGGTTAATAATTAAAGAACTTTAGCTTCGTTTTGCAAAAGGGTGATGAGTTCGCCTGCATTGTCGGCATCAACAAACTTGCATGCTGCACGTGGTACAGGTTTTTCCAATTGCGTAATTTGGGTAAACGAGTCGGTTGCAACGGGCTCAACCACTTTTATAGGTTTGGTACGAGCTTGCATAATTCCTCTCATAGCTGCAATTCGGGGTTCTTTTGCAATACCTTTTTGAACAACAAACAAGGCAGTGTTTGGAACAGTAAGAGTTTCCCTACCGCCGTCGATTTCGCGAATTACTTTTGCATGTCCGTTTTCAATTTCTAAGGAAGAAACTCCGGTAACTGAATCGATATTTAAAAGTTCGGCAAGCATGCCACCAACGGTTGAGCCATTGTGGTCGCTCGATTCAATTCCGCAAAGAATAATATCGAAACCTTCGTCTTTAACTGCATTTGCCAATTGTTTGGCTGTATTAAAAGCGTCGTCGGCTTTGGTGTTAACTCTAATAGCAGAGTCGGCTCCAATTGCTAATGCTTTCCTAATTGTAGGATCGGAAGTAGCTTCGCCAACGTGAGCCACAACAACACTGCTAATATTGTTAGAAGCGTTTTCTTTAAGTTCAATAGCACGCGTAAGTGCCAATTCGTCCCAAGGATTAATGACCCACTGAACACCTGTAAAATCAACCGACTTATTATCGTCGGCGAATTTTATCTTAGTTGTTGTATCGGGTACATTACTAATACAAACTAATATTTTCACTTTATTTTAATTTTTGGTTATTATTAATTTTTTGCAAAGGTATCCTTTTTATCGTTATTTTTTAACAATATCTACAAAAAAGTATATTTTACTCGAAAATTATTTTGGGTAACCCACTGATTGTGCCAGCAATACCTTAAAATTACTATCTAAGTTAAGTAATTTAATAAGTTTATCATTATCGAAAGAGCCGCGAGCTACGGTTGCCAAACCTTCCGAAGCACAATACAAGTAGATGTTTTGCGAAATATATCCGCAGTTGGTATATGAAAATTCGGCTTTTGCCGATTTACTGTTATCGCAGACAAACAAAATGTTTATAGCTGCCGTACCTACAAACTCCTGATGACCGGCAGAAGCTCTGTAATCGCCTTTTTTTATTAGTTTGGCGACATTATTTTTTGCGTCGTAAAAGTAAATTCCGTTTCTATCGCAGAAATAAAGCTCTAATTCTTGTTTGTTAAGAGCAGTTGGAGCTGTTCTTTTGTCGGGTCTGTTAAAACCGTTTGCAGCCCACAAAAGATTTGAAAGTTCTTGCAAAGACAAGTCCTTGTCCGAAAACTCTCTGGAACTCTTGCGTTCGCTTAATGCTTGCATTAATGGTTTACCGATGTTTTTTTGCGGTTCTGGCAATTTAATATCCTGCCCTGAGATAAAAGTTGTCATAGTCATAATAGCAATAATTGTTAATAAAATTTTTTTCATAGGTTTATAATGTTTAAATAATATTTAAGTAACAAAAATACATTTATTTATTCAATAATAAAAATTAATAATACTTAAATGTTGGGTTCAACAACAATATTAATTGCTAAATGCGGAAGGGAAAGGAGAGATTGGGGTGTAACGTTTTGGCACTACGTGGCACGTCTTTATATATGGTTAAGCTTTGTGTATATTTGGTGGTCGCCTTTTATTTTTTATTTAACAACTCTGCAACGACACTTTTTAATTCGTCATAGTGATATTTTAATCTTTCAAGAACTTTTGTTTCATTATCATTATCAATTTCAATTTCTTCCACATACAGATAGACTTTATTATCTCCATATGGATTTTTTTTAGGAATCCTATCAGGATATCTGATTTTTAATATCTCTTCATACGGCTCATAATCTTTTACAGACCAAGTTGTGATGTAAATTATAAATTTACCTAAAGGGTTTTGATTATAAGATGAGTAGCAAGATTCTATTCCAATGCGAGGCAATTCAGTGTTAGCGTTAAATTTATCAATGACTAAGAGCCAACCATCCCAATGAGTCCAATTTTCATCTATACGCTCTTTAATTATGTTCAAAATCTCACTAATTTTATTTATTCGAATACTCTGAATTTGCTGTTTGACTTTATTATACTGGTCAATCATTTCTTCAACATTGTCCTTGTTCTCAATAAAAAAACTAACCATTTCATCATCAATTCTTCCATCCATATTTTCAATTGTTTCAATAAAATCATACATAATTGTTACATATTTTGGGTTGGCTTGTGAAAAGTAATTGCCAACATTTTTTTTAAGGTTTTCAAAAAACTCTGAATAATAGACTTTTACAAATCCATTATCATACATTTTTGTTAATTCACTTTGGTCTGTAATTTTTTTAACTGACAATACAATTTTAAAAATTTTATCCTTATTAATTTCACACTGATTTGCCTTTTTATTTATGGTTTCTTTGTAACTATCAAGAGGATTATAAAGAGGTGCATAAATTTTATTCTCAATTCCAATAATAAAGTTAGTACCTGTAATTAAGATATCAAGTCTTTTATTGTCTTCTGATTGAACTTCAGTATCAACAGTGATCTGGGTATCCCGAACGTATAAAGGGTTTTCTTTATTAATAGTATCGAATAGTGATTTCAAAAATAAATCTTTCAATCCGTGTTCATTATTAGGTTGAAAGAAAAATGCTAAAATCCTACTACAAATTTCTTCAAATCTATTACCCGGATATCTGCAGATATCTAAATATGTTGTATGATATTCAAATTTGGGAATTTGTTTAAACTCCTCAATAAGTTTCGAATAATCGTCAATATTACTCATAATGTCTTAACTTAAAGATATATCCTTTGGGGTTTCAATTATACAATGCTGTTATCTTTCTTTTCCTTAGGTGTCGCCTAACGTCTTATATACTCAACAAATGTACAACATTTTTAAAATAAACAACTTATAATGTTATAAAAAACAAATTTATTTAACTAATAAACAAATTAAATAACTATTAAATATTATTTTTATACTTAATGGTAAAATCCGAAAAGAAAAAGAAGCGTTTTATTAGTACTCCAACGTATTCTGGAGGTAAGGCTGCTTTTGGTAAATTTATAAAAGCGAATTTGAAATATCCGGAAAAGGCTTACAATATGCTATTGAGCGTTTTGTTTTTGTCATTCTTTTTCAATCCATTCTATATATTGTTCCAATGTTACAATCAATCTTTGATTATCATTTGTTTTATCAATTTTTGAAAGGCAGTCTTTAAGCCAATTCTTTATATCCTTTTTATATGAAATTAGTCCAACATCCATAGGTAAAGTGTCTGGCAAACCTTTATATTTAGTAGTTTTCGCTGAAACAATAGGTTTTGATAAAGATTCTGCAGTCGGCTTACTACCATTAATTGTTAGGTAGAAAATCTTGTAATTCCCACTTAAACCCTTTTCTTCTTGTGTTTTTATATGATTCCTCCAGTACCTGTATAATTGATTTGGTCTATCTTTTGCGCCTTTAACCTTGTTTTCTATTATGTAAATATTCTTTTTTTCTTTATCTTGAAGTATTAAATCAACAAAACCCTTTTTTCCAGTTTTAACTTCAGTTTCAACTGATAAAGATTCTAAATATTCGCTCTTAAGTACATCAATAACAAAGCTTTTAAAAAATAAGTCATTCTGATTATGTTTTCCTTTTCTGTGCAATAGTTTTTTTAGAAATGAGGTATGTCCCGCCTCGGAAAAGGTAAGATTTCTAAATAAATTAAAAGTTTCCATATTTTATCAATATAATTAATATATAAAATTCGTTTCTTAATCTTGTAGGTAACACACGATTCACAAATCAAATGTACAACATTTTTTTAAAAGCAATAACTAAGAGTACATTTATTTTGGGAATATGGAAAGTTTAGCGATTGAAGTAGAATATTGATTGGGGTTTGTATATGTGCAGTGAAGATTTCGGAGCACTTCATTGTCAATCAGCACTACACTTAAGTATAAGCACAAAGCTTCATTTACAGACCGAGCCGTCAGTTTCTTGTAGCCGTTGTTAGCAGTAGTTCGCAATTAATATTTTGTTTGACCCTTCCACATGTCTATGTATTCTATATTTAAGCCCTCGTTTCATCAATTTGTTTTCTATGTCTTTAGTCTCTGTGTGAGGATCACATAAAGTATTGAAAATAATCGTTCCGCCAAGACACAGTTTGTTAATTATTCCACGCCAAAAGTCCAGCAGTAGGAATTTGTCCGGAATCTTATTGTCAATGAATAGGTCTATAATGATTAGATCGAACATAGTATTGTCATTCATGACATAATCAAAAGCGTCATCGCAAATTATTTTAGTTTTGTCGTCTTCAGAAATTCCGAATTCTTTTTTAGCAATTTCAATTATTACCGGGTCAATTTCAACAGCGGTTATTCTGTTAGCGTAATTAAATTCTTTTCTTAATGTTTTTATAACGCAACCACCACCAAGCCCCAGAACCAAAATGTTCCTTGTTTTAGAAAGATCGGTATTCAACAAGCCGAATTTCAAAACTCTTTGCAATGCTCCATAAGAATAATTTGTGTTCTCTGTATTTAGTAATGTCCTTCCGTTAAAAGTGGTCAATTCAAGATAACCGCTATACTCAGATTTTATTTTTCTGGTTATAGGGAAAATGAAACTTACTATTTTTCTTTTCATACAATTACCGCTAACGGTTTATATTCTTGACGAATGTACAACATTCGTACACATTAAACTTATAACATTCAAGTAGCAAAGTTACATTTATTTAATATAATATACAAAATTCCCAAAACTTTTCAAATTCTTGAAGTTTTAGGAGTTTTGGGTTGAGTATGGATGGTTTAGCATTTGAGATACAACGTTCTGCGTTTATGTGCAGTAGCGAATTAGAAACACTTTCCTGTCCGTTTAGCACAAAGTTTTTTAGAAGCACAGACCTTAGTTTTACCACTTCACCCGCTATTGCACATACACGCTGTTAGGGGCTGATGTTATTTCAAGTATTTCTGATTCAGTGTAAATTAACCTTGCCAGATTCATAGTGCTAATTCTTTTAAAGCAGTTCCCAACTCATTAATTTTTTGTATGACTTCATTTTCTTCCAAATAAATTACATACGAATTATTGGTGGCATGAAAGCCATGATTTGTTAAAGTTTTAATCAAGTTATCATTATAATTGCCTAAATCCCTGTAAAAAAAGCGAAGCTTAAATTTATTCTGGAAGTATAAAATATCTATTGCATATTTATTGTTGTTAAATTGCCAATTATCAATATAAGCACAAGGGCGTTCCTCACTGTCATCACCTGCGGCAAAGTAGTAATTTGCTTTTGAAGCAAAAGGGGAAAACTCTTTTCCTTCCAAATTATCAAGGAAAAATGAATAAGAATAAAGTTCGGCGTGTGCGCCACTCATTCGCTCACCGCTGAACAAGACAAAGCCATGACTGGAGTTTTTTCTCACATAACGTTTTGTTCCTAAATAATTAAACAATCGTGGAGTTTGAATAAACCTGCTACGCCAATCTGTGACTTCGTTACTATTTTTAATCATTTCCAGCAATGCAGTAAGGTTATTCGCATCAAGTTCATTAAAAATTTGCTTAATGATGTCGCTATGTAATTTATGGTTTTTGTCTCTCTTCAAAAATCGCTTCCAGCTAATATCACGGTCGAAATTGATTAAGAAACTTTGGTTGCTGCCTTCTGTAATCAAATAATCGCCTTTTGTCAATAAAGCTCGTTCCCATATAAAATCAGGGAAAGTATTTAAACCTTTATCGCTAAATATTTTTAATGCTATATCCCTATATTTCACAAACTGTTCCTTGAAGGTTTTATCTTCAAGAGTGCTCCAATCGCAATGATGATTTGCGTTGAAATATTCTTCGATACCGCTTAAAAATAGTATAAACCCAATTTGACCTTTAAAATATCCATGCTTTTCAACAGGGTAAAGTAGCTCATCCCACTTGTTTTGTTTTAAGAGTAAATGGGCTTTTATCTTTTCTTCTTTGAATTGTATTTCATCGAAACCGCTAATTTTATCAAGCGTTGATATGTATGTTAAAATCTCATTGCTATGTTCAAGAAGTTGATTTATTCCTCGAATAGAATTAATAAATTCCTTTTCATTGTTGTAAGGTGCTGTGTTCTCTGTTAAATTGTAGATAACCCGCATCCAATTTTGTAAGCCTTCAATATCTTCAAAACCTTTGGCTGTTTTCCATTGAATCAAATATTGACAATAGGCATGGAGTTTAATCCTTTCTACATAACCGGCTTGAACAAAATCATTGTTGACAACCATATCAAACTGTTCCGCTTCATTATAATAAAATGAATCCGGTAAATAACTCTTCACTTTTTTGTTCCCGTTCTTTATTAAATCAAGAATAGTTATGAGGTCAATTACCGTTTTCTCGTTTAGACAGGCATTTTTTGAATACTGCTGAAATGAAATATCTTCGTTATGCTTGTCTATTAAATATTTGAGAAATACAACATTATCAGAACTAGCAGCATAATTATTTACCACAATTGCCCTGATGAAATTCATTATCAGTTTATCAAATTTCTTTTTGTCTGCGAGTGTATGGCTCCAAAACAAATTTGACCAATCGGTGTCAAGTTTATGGGCGAAATAGGTTTTAACATCAACCTTATTCGTCTTTCCATCAAAAGGTAAGGTGTAAGAATGATTTGCATTGAAGTCCGACTTTTTTAAATGCTGTTCAAATTTTGCTTTAAAGTTTTCGTAAGGTGAAAGTGGAATGCCCCTAGCATTCATTTTTATGTACAAATCATCGGTAAGGTTAAATTCTTTCAAATCAAGAAACTGGAAGGTGATTACAGGATTATCAACACTTATCAGCCTCTGAAAGTAACCCTCTGTGTTGTAAAATTTAGCATGAATAGCATCGAGCATTACAAGCATAGACTGGATGGTGGGGTCGGTTTCCCACGAAAGAAAATACCAACTACTATCTTTAATGGTCTTTGATAAGCTGTTTTTTTTACCATTATCGGGCTCAAGGAGATTATTTAAATCCAAATCTGCTAATAATAATGCATCACAAAATTCCCTTGAACTGGTACGTGTTTCATAAGAAAATTTTGATTTTGGATTTTCACCCTGTTTGCTGTATACCAGATGTTCTCTGAGTTTATCAATCTCATCGTCTTTTAGAGCAAGATACCAATGCAACAAGAATAAAGTTGTCAAACGCTGTTGTCCGTCTAATGGTATAAATTTTGTTTCGTCATCAATAGCTTCATTTGACTGGTTGCCATACACAAAATCCAAATCTCGGTGTTTTTTATTTTCTTCAAGATATGAAAGAAGTACATCTAAAAAGGTGTTGCGAATTTCATAGGCTGTAATTCTGCCTTGAGCGTAATCTCTTTGGATTATCGGAATTTGGATATGGTAATCCTTTATCAACTCAAAGAAAGTTAATCGTTTACCCGAAATATGTTCGATATTATTCATTGTCATTGCTTACTTGTTTTTTGGGTAAATAATCTACAAGAGTTTCTTTTATTTCCGTTAAATAGTCATTTGCATCATCTTTGTTCCAGTACATTACTTCATCAAACTTTTTACTGTAAGCTTTCATAAATACATTTTTTGTGCAAATAGGTATAAAAGTTCCCCGCTTATCGTTCTGTAAAATTATTTTCCGTTTTATTGGAAAGAATGCGTTTTTATAACTTCTGTTGGTGGCTGAATCCAAGAGTGCTAAGTTTGATATGGCACATTTGCTTGGTTCGTTATCTTCTTTAAATTCGCTTTTTATTTTATTGTAAACCGAACTAAACCGTTCATCTTCAATTTTATCGGCATAGGCAACATGATACAGGTCTTCCAAAGTATTTTTGCTTTCCTCTTTTTCTGATATAGTTCTGAAAATTTCCACTTCCGTATTCTGCAAATTGTCGATATATTGTTTTTGTTCCGTTTCATTGGCAAAACCGCTAAAATATTCGAGCATATCTTTTGCCCATTCTTTGCGGTCGTTGCCTGTAATGTTTTTGTCGGTTTGCGAACGCACATGCTCTATATCCCAATCTTCATTCTTGTATAGATTGAAAGGGAAGCGCATATTCGATTTATCGTTGGAAAGAATGGTTTGTATATTGAAAAGCAACAGAACGGTTTTAATTTTATCATCGCCATAATTCAGGCTGCTGATATCGAATTTCACCTTTTGCCTGATTTCATCTTTTAAGAATGCTTTGAAGTCGGTTTTGGATGTGATGGTGATTTTCACATTGTTCTTTTTGGGCTCAAGTATGTCCTGCAACCTATAGTTTATCGAAATCAGAAAACCGACTAAATGATAGAGTTCCCTGTCTTTGTACCATTCCTCAAAGGTTAAGAAGTATTTTTTTACGCTTAACCACAGGGCATCGGTGTCAGGAATTTTGTATTTGTTCTTGTTTTTGCTTATTTCAAAATCCTCGTAAAATTTGTAAAAGGTATATTTTTCATCTTCTCCATCGGGTTTGTTTTTCATCAGGTCGAAAATGTATTCTATGCGATTAGCGTATTGGGGATTCTTTGAATCAGGCTTGTTGTAAATGAAATACCAAAATGCGTTGTCTTGCAGGGTGTTTTCAATTCTATCCCATTCGGTAGCTATTTGCAGTTGTTTTAACCTGAGTTTATCCACTGCTTCGGCATTGTTCCATTTTTTCAGGAATAAGGCTTTTATCAGTTCGGCATTGGTTAACTGAATCTTGCCGATGTTTAAGCGTGTGAAAATATCGTAGGAATCGGAGCCATCGTTTATCACATACCAGATAACTTTTGTATCTGTTAAAAAAGTCGGGGCAAACTTAGCTTTTGGCGTGGCAAACTCTGTATTATTTGCTTTGTTCTTAAACCATTGCTGAATTGCTTTATTTGCCTGTGCAATGTGGTAAAAATCAATGTTCTTTTCAGAATCAGCTTCTTTAATTTCAGTTAAGAATTTCTCGCTTTCTTCCCTTGTTTCATAAAATACCCGCTTTATATTTTTTTGGTCTTTTTCGATTTGCGATTCGAGATTTTTCAATATTAGGAAAACGGTTGTAAGGCGTTGTTGACCATCAATAACTTCCCATTCATCGGTTTTGCCGTTTTTCTGTTTTACCACAATGGGCTGCAGGCAATAAAAAGGACGCATTTTGCCTTCTTCCTGCTTTGGTGGGTTGATAGCAAACGCCCAAATATCTTCTAATAATTCTTCTACCTGTTTTTCAGTCCATCGATAGCCACGCTGGTACGAGGGAATAAAAAAGCTGTATTCCATTAACTGGTTTATCGATTTTAAAACTAATTCGTTCTCGTTCATATCAACCTTATTTTCCTGTTAAAAACTTCAATATTTAACGGTTTTCTTAATTATTTAAACCCAATATATTTTTACTGTTAAGTTTTTCATAAAAGCATTAGACTTTTTACACTTGCCCCTAACGTTTTGGGGGTTTGCGTTCGGGCGGGTTGGCGGGACGAAGTCCTGTCAACACGAGGCGAACGCAGGTGCGGGCGACAAAACTCCAAGTTTGCACGTCAACCCGCCTGACGCAAAACCCGTGTT
>JAQVEX010000049.1 GCA_028697555.1 Lentimicrobiaceae bacterium
AAATATTTACAAAACAAAAACATCTTTCATCAGGGTTATTTAAAAAGCGAGTACTACAAGATTCTCGATGTAGAAAACACTCGTCAGGTATTGCTTTTAACAGCTAAAATGAGAGCCTACTTTGTAAACACACTCAAAAAAGCAAATTTAGATGAAAAAGAGTTGGGCATTGCTGCTGCTTTAATTTTCGGACAAAGAGACCTAATAGACCCCGAAATTAACGAAACATTTTCGGGAGCCGGTGTTATGCACATATTAAGCGTATCGGGTTTACACGTGGGGATAATATTTGTGGTAGCTTCATTTCTGGCAAAAATTATTTATTCAAATAAAAAATGGGCAGTCCTGTCCAAATCCATATTTATACTTCTAACTATTTGGTTTTATGCGGTTTTAACCGGATTGTCGCCCTCGGTATCAAGGGCTGCAACTATGTTTAGTTTTGTTACCATAGGCAAAATGAGCAACAACAATACTCATACGGTTAATTCTGTTGCTACTTCTGCATTTGTAATACTATCGGTAAATCCTTTTTTAATTACAAATATGGGATTTCTATTTTCGTACTTCGCTGTTATAGGTATTGTTTTTATGAATCCTTTAATAAAGCGCTTGCTCAGACCCAAAAATAAGATTGCCATATACTTTTGGGAACTCACATCCGTATCACTATCTGCTCAAATTGCCACCGCACCCTTATCTGTTTTGTTTTTCAAACAGTTTTCAAATTATTTCTTATTTGCCAATTACATAGCCATACCTTTGGTAGCTCCTATAATTTACTTGGGCTTAGCCACAATTGCAACTTCATTCATACCAGCCGTAAGCATGTTTTTTGGTTACATCACCAACTGGATAATTAATATACTGATTAAAGGTGTTTTTTATGTAGAAGCACTACCCTACTCAGTATCTTCAATTTACACAATAAAAATCCCCGAAACCCTTGTTATTTATGCAATTATCATACTATTTACAGTAATGCTAATTCAAAAGAAAAGAAAACTGATTTTTCCGGCATTAGCTTTATGTCTTGTCTTGTTTGCAAGTGTTGGCGTAAGTAGCATTAAGACTGACAAACAACAGCATTTTTATGTTTTTAATGATAGATACAAAAGTGCTTTTTGCTTAATTGATGGCAATACTCAGTATGTATTTGCCGATTCGGCAGTGCTAAACTCGTCTAGTTTCAATAACTTTTCATTAGATGGCACAACTGCATTTTTTAATTCCAAAAATGTTGAAAAAATTGCATTGAATGATAATGTCGAAAGCAACAACCTTGTGCAAGTTTCAAAATTAAACAACTACGACTACTACTTTGTAAACCACAACAACAAGAAAATTGGTGTAGTGAGTAGCAAAGACAAGCTACACAAGTGCAACAAGCCTATTACTCTCGACTATCTGATACTGACCAATAAAGCTCCTTACGATATTTCGGGAATAATACACAATTTTGATTTCAAAACACTGATAATAGATAGTTCCGTTTCAAATTACAAAGCCGACGCTTGGAATAAGTTTTTAGAAAATCTCGGCGATAAACAATTTAATATTCACAATGTAAAAACAGATGGATATTTTTTAGCTTTTGGCTATTAGCCATTAGCCATTAGCTAAGCATAGCCAAGAGCCAAGAGCCAAGAGCCAAGAGCCAAGAGCCAACAATCTCTTAAAAAACTAGCCTATCTCCTTCCTTGATATTATACTTAGCAACAAATCCGGCATTGACTTCCAAAACAGTAATAGCCGGTGCTTTTGAAGGTATATTTTCTAAAGAATAAGGAACGCAATTTTCGTGTATGCTGACAATAATTTTTTCGGATGATACATAAATAATATCCAAAGGAATAGCAGTGTTTTTCATCCAAAAACCTTGATATTCTTCTCTTTCCATAAAAAACAACATTCCTCTATTCATTTCCATATGTTCTCTATACATCAAACCCTGAGCTCTTTCGTAGTCGTTGTCGGCAATTTCAACTTCAATGCGGACTTTTTCTGTCAAATCATCTTTATCAACAATACTTACTTCGCCATCTTTTCTAAATTCAGTATTGCCAATTGTGTTTATAGTTGTAGTTGTCCGTATTGTTGGTTTAGGCTTGTGATTAGGTTTTAGAAGAAATATAAGTGCCACTGTGAAAATTATTACTGCAATTATCACGTATATCGCAATATTAAGTCCTTTCGATTTTTTTTTGTTCATATTTTATTGCTTGTTATTTTAAATGGATATGAAATTCAATTTTAGTAATGTAAGTCGATGTATATGGGCAAGTGGTCGCTGAAACCTCCTATGTACTGCGACCCATAATAAGTCCTATACGGTTTTTTACCGAAAAAAGTTTTGTCTTCCTGAAGTAAAAATGGAGCATCAAAAATAACCGCTCCCATTTTTTTAACTCTCAAACCCTGAGCGTCTTTTGAAAGCGGCTTACTAATGATAATATGGTCGATAGTTTCCCATTCGCCTCTGAACTTAATTGTACCTCTGTCCCAACTCATTCCCGAACCTGCCAATGTATTGTAAAGTCCGTAATCGTCGATATTTGTAGAATCTAAAGATGCCTTCAAAACATCTTTAACGCTCTCGTCAAAAGGGCTATCGTTCAAATCGCCCATGATAAGAATTTTTGAATTAATGTTTTGATTTAGAATTGAATCGACCCTGCTTCGCAAAACAGATGCAACATGATTACGCTTGGGTGTGGTAGCCATTAATCCGCCGAATTTTGAGGGCCAGTGGTTGACAAAAATATGCAGTGTGTCGCCGCTGTTTACTCTTCCCATTACATAAAGTATGTCGCGTGTTTTTGAGTTTTCTTCAAACGGAAATGTAATATGTATAGGCTCGTCGTACAATACCTGAAACTTATCGGGCAAATAAATCAATGCAACATCAATACCTCTTGTATCAGGCGATTCGTGATGTACAATCTTGTAATTAAAATTTTTTAAAGGTGTATCCTTTAAAAGTCCTAAAATTACAAATCGGTTTTCTATTTCGCACAAACCAACTATTTCCGGTGGTCTGAAACCTCCAATAGCCATTATACTCTTTGATAAATTTACTTGTTTTCTAACCATTCTTCCGTAAGTCCAACCACGCATACCTGTTGGTGTATATTCTTCGTCCATTGTCAAGGTGTCATCATACGGGTCAAAAAGATTTTCAACGTTATAAAAAACAACTCTCAACTCATTATCGCCCCGTCTGCTATCGCTTAAGCCCTTATTAGAACTCAATATTCTTACACCTCTCCTTTTTGATTGACTATTAGCTTCGAGACCAAAAATCAGAAAGCAAAAAACAAAAAGCAGTATAAGATTGGTTCTATTCAGTATAGTCGAACGAATCATGTCTTTCTTATAACTTGTATTATTCATTATCACTATTTTCAAGTTTAATATACACAATAAAACCTAACAATTATTTCTTCCTTCCGCCAAAAACAGAAACATTTACATATCTGTTTGGATTGTTTTTTATATCGATAATCAAAGAATCAATATTTTTAAGCGCCTCGCTAAGATTATTGTAAACACTATCTTCGGATATTAATTTCCCTAAGGTTCCGCTTTTGGAATTGATGTCTTTTAGCACATCATTCAAATTTTCCGATGTTTGCTTTAAGTCGCTCAAAGCCGACGATAAGTTGGCAACATTAGTGCTGTCTGCCATAGTTGACATATTGGTCAGTATTTTATCAATCTTATCGCTATTGTTTGACAATTGAGTCGAAAAGGTTTTTAAATCATTCATCACTCCAACAAATGTGCTTTTTTCTGATGCTACCAATTCATTCAAATTTTTGCTGATATTGGCTGCATTTTCCAACACAATATTTAAGTTGCTGATAGAATTAATCAAGTCTTCCTTGCCGCCTGCACCTAAAATTTGATTTATATTGCTGAGCGTGGTATCGAATGTTGTAATCAAATGTTCGGCTTTATGTTTAAACGGAACAACCTGACTACCAACCTCTTCAGTAAGAGAAAGTGCAATTTCCGAAACCAAAGTGTCACCAGACATCGCATATCTGCTCGAACTTCCTAATATAATTTGCAAACTCTTAGACCCTAAAATATCTGACGAATGAAGCAATATCTTAGAATCTTCGGGAATTTTTATATTGTCTTTTAAATAAAATTTTATTACAACTTTATCTGTCCTATTTTCGCAAAACTTAATACTGATAACCTGTCCTACATTTATCCCTTTCAAAACCAGCGGCGTTGATCTTGTAAGTCCGGTCGCATCGGAATAAACCGTGTAAAACTTGTCGGTTTTTTTGAATATGTTATAATTCCTAACAAAAAATATCGCCAAAATAAAAGCTATTATAACTAATGTAGAAATAATTCCAACTTTAATTTCTTTTCCTTTCTTCATTTGTTTTTTATTCTAATAAAAAAGATGTACCTTACAATTTATCTACTTTTTTTCATTTCATCAGTTATATTAATCCTTTCATCGCCTCTGAAAGCAACAACAAAAGCATCTTTATATCCTGACTTTGCAATGTTTTTTCTGCTTTTTTCCGCCTCGCCAAAAGTATAATATTTGCCCGAAGTATATTTATATAAATTTTGTTGTTTGTAAAAACTAACATCGGCAATATTTCTAAACCTTTTATCGCTCATCGAAAGCCGTTTTGAAGAAGTTAAAAACTGCACCTTGTAAACAATATTTTCTTCGTTTGCATTTACATCTGCATTTACATTGACATTACTATCAGCTTTTCCACTAACACTGGTATCGGCAACAATATTATCTTCAGGATTCGATGCCAAATTGTTTTCAATTTTCTTTATCCTCGAATGTGAATAATCAACCAAAGCCTTGCAAATTGCATCGGCTGTTTTTTGTTGTCCTTCTTCCGACATCAAATATTTTTCCTCATTAGCATTGCTAATAAATCCCACCTCAATCAAAACTCCGGGCATTGCCGTTTTATACAGCACCAAAAAGACATCTTGCTTAACACCCCTATTGTGAAAATTACTTTTACTCAAAAGCTCGTGCTGCACGTTTCCGGCAAATTCCAAACTTTTATCTAAAAAAGAGTTTTGTATCATACTAAAAAAGATGTGCCCTTCCGGCGATGTAGGGTCAAAGCCGTCGTACTCCATCACATAGTTTTCTTCCAAAAGAATGGAAGCGTTTTCTAATTTCGCTACTTCTAAATTAGCCGCACTTTTCTTCAAACCCATAACATAAGTTTCAACGCCGTGTGCTGCTTTTGATTTGGCACTATTGCAATGTATGGAAATAAAAAGGTCGGCTTTACTGTTGTTGGCAATTTTTGCTCGCCTATGCAACTCAACAAAAACATCTTTTGAACGAGTTAATATCGTTTCAACCTCGGGAAGTTCTTTGTTGATAGCATCTCTGAGCTTTAAAGCTATTGCCAGAGTTATATCTTTCTCTCTAGAATTTTTACCTACTGCTCCCGGGTCTTTACCACCATGACCGGCATCTATAACAACCTTGTTTACACGTTGCGGAAACACCGTACTCGGCAACATAATTAATGCAAATAACAATAATAATAACTTATATTTTACTCGTACATTTATCATTTTTTTAATTTTGCACCGTTATATAGTTTAAACGCATATTTAAATTGCATAGTCTTTCTTATAAAATAAATACAATTAAATCTGCTACAAAAAGTTTTGTAACAAAATTACAATCTTTTTTGTGTTTATTGGTATTTATCTTTCTTTTTAATATCGAAAATTATGCCGTTGTTAATAATTTTAGCAATTTATTTTTGCTTTCCGATTCCACTCTTATTGATTCTGTAGGACTAACCAACGATTCCATAAATATAGTTAACGATTCAGTAAGCATAACCAACGACTCTGTAATTTTATCTAAAAAAGATGATAAGTTTAAGTTGAGCTCAATAATTACGTACAATAGTGATGATTCGAGCTTCATGGATCTGACCAACGAAAAAATGTGGCTGTATGGTAATGCCAACGTAAAATACGAAGATTTAGATTTGACCGCACATCAAATTATGATTGACTTTAAGACAAATACTTTGTACGCCACTTGCGGATTTGACTCAACCGGAAACGAAATTGGAATCCCGGATTTTAAGAAAGGTGACTTGAAATTCAAATCGAATGAGCTTTCTTATAATTTCGACTCCGAAAAAGGTTTGATTAAAAATGTTATTATGACCGAAGGCGACGGCTACATACATGGAACTGTTGTAAAAAAGGTCAGCCAAGATGTTACCAACATTGGAAAAGGGCTATATACAACTTGTAATTTAAGGGAAAATCCTCACTTTGCATTAAGATATACAAAAGCTAAGGTTATTGCCAACAACAAAATTGTTACCGGACCTGCATATATTGAAGTTGAAGAAGTTCCCTTACCTTTGGCTTTGCCTTTTGGACTCTTTCCGAACAAAAAAGGTAGAAGTTCGGGTTTGATTATTCCTCAGTACGGCGAATCGGCAAACAGGGGTTTCTTTTTAGAAAACGGCGGTTATTACTGGGGCATAAACGATTACTTAGATTTAACACTTGTTGGCGACATCTACACAAGAGGCAGTTGGGCTCTTAAGCCTAAAATGAATTATAAAAAAAGATATAAATATTCGGGAAGTTTTAATTTCAACTACGCAGTTACAGTATTGGGCGTTAAAGGCACTTCCGATTATAGTAAGAAAACCGACTTTTTCATAAACTGGAGTCACCGACAAGACCCAAAAGCAAGTCCTAATTCCGTGTTTTCGGCAAGCGTGAAAGCAGGTTCAAGTTCGTACAATCAGTATAACCCATCAACTGTAAACGATTACTTGAACAACAACTTTGCTTCCAGTTTGGCTTACTCGTTACAATTGGGCTCGTGGGGTAACCTGACAACCGGTGCACGACACAACCAAAACGTATCAACAAAGTCTATGTCGCTTACCCTGCCCGAAGTTTCATTCAGTGTAAACCGAATGTACCCTTTAAAGAAAAAAATAGCTACAGGAAAAGCCAAATGGTACGAAAAAATCAGTATAGCGTACAACTTCGATATGCGTAACGAAATAAACGCTCCCGATAGCATTATGCTCAGACCTGAAGTGCTTGAATATATGCAAAACGGTGCTAAACATACAATACCTATAAATGCCACTTTCAAAATTTTTAAATACTTTTCTTGGTCGAATACAGCCAACTACACCGAAAGATGGTACACTAAAAGCATTAACAAAACTTGGCATGAACAAAGTGTAATCGGCAACGACACAATACCAGGCTACGTATCCGTTGATACAATATCAGGCTTTAAAGCTGCACGCGATTATAATTTGTCATCGTCTGTATCTACCACAGTTTACGGAATGAAACAGTTTTCAAAAGGCTTTTTAAGAGCAATCAGACATGTTGTTTATCCTTCGGTAGGATTTTCGTACACCCCCGATTTTAGTAAGGAAAAATTAGGTTATTACAAAACCGTTCAAAAAAATCAGGAAGGCGAAATGGAAAAATATTCTGTATTCGGCGGTGCAGGAAGTTTTACACCTTTGTTTGGAGTTCCGGGTTATCAAGAAAATGGTAATATTAATTTTGGATTGAAAAATTCTTTGGAAATTAAAGTTCGCTCAAAAAATGATACAGTTACCGGTACTAAAAAGGTTAAACTTATTGAGAACCTATCGATAAACACCAGCTACAACTTGGCAAAAGACTCACTAAACTGGGCTCCTATTCAAATTACGGCAAACACTACTCTATTCGATAAAATACGCATTTCGTTCAATAGTGCCTACGATTTATACGCAACCGATTCATTAGGACGACAAATAAACCGTTTTCAGTATCAAGTCGATAAAAGATTAGCTCGTTTTATGCAATCAAGCTGGAACGTTAATTTTAGCTACGACCTGAAACCCCGACAGAAATCATCTAATCGGAATGTTGGCAACATTAACCAAAGCAATCAAGCCGAAATGCAGGACATACGAACAAATCCCCAAAACTATATCGATTGGAACAATCCTTGGTCGCTCAGATTTGATTACAGGCTCGGCTTTACTAACACTTATTCGGCGGCTACAAATACTTTTAACAAACGTTTTGTGCAAACATTAAACGTTACGGGCGATATTAGCATTACCAAAAAATGGAAAGTTACAGTTAATACCGGCTACGACCTGCAAACTATGGATTTTACATTTACACAGCTAAATATTTATCGCGACCTGCACTGTTGGGAAATCAGGTTCAACTGGATACCCTATGGACAGCTCAAAAGCTGGAACTTCCAAATTAATGCTAAATCTGCACTGCTGCAAGATTTAAAACTTACTCGGAAAAAAGATTTTAGAGACAACCTGCAACTATAAAAAAGTTTAACTTTTTATTTGTAAAATTTTTAATACCTTTGAAGCATATTTAACATAAACTACAAATACATAAATATATGAAAAGAATTATTAGTACAGAAAATGCACCCAAAGCGGTAGGTCCTTACAGCCAAGCTGTTGAAGCAAACGGAATGTTATTTATTTCGGGACAAATCCCAATCGACCCCAAAACAGGTAAACTTGTTGAAGGCGGCATTGTTGAACAAACAAAACAAGTTATGGAAAACATCGGAGCTATTCTTAAAGAAGCCGGTTATACCTTCAGCGATGTTATTAAATCTACTTGTTTGTTAAGCGATATGAATGACTTTTCGACTGTTAACGAAATTTACGGAACATACTACAAAGTTGATCCACCTGCTAGGGCTGCTTTTGCTGTCGCCAAACTACCAATGGCTGTTATGATAGAAATAGAAACCATTGCGGCGAAGTAATTAAATTTTTATTACAAACTCCCATCTGCGACCAATCACATTTGGGAGTTTTTTTTAACTTTTAACTAAAAAAACTATGAGAAAAATTACAATTATACTGAGTTTAATATTCATCATTAATATAACTGCCAAAGCCGACGAAGGCATGTGGTTGCCTATTCTTTTGCAGCAACTTAACGAAAAAGAAATGAAAAGTATGGGCATGCGTATTAGTGCTGAAGATATTTACAGCGTGAATAAATCAAGCCTTAAAGATGCTATCGTTATTTTCGGCGGCGGTTGTACAGGCGAAGTCGTGTCCGACAAAGGATTGATTTTTACTAATCACCATTGTGGCTACGGAAACATACAAAAACACAGCACTTTAGAAAACGACTATCTTTCCAACGGATTTTGGGCTAATTCGTTTGAGGAAGAACTTCCTAACCCAGGACTATCGGTTACTTTCTTTGTCAGCATGGAAGATGTTACCGAACAAGTACTGAAAGACGTTACCGATAATATGAGTATGGACGAAAAAGAAAAATTGATAGAAAAAAATTCTAAAAATATTATCGAAAACACAGACCTAAAACCAAATACCTACGCCGAAGTTGAATCTTTTTACTACGGCAATCAATACTTCTTGATAGTATATAAAAAATATACCGACGTCAGACTTGTTGGTGCTCCACCATCAAATATAGGCAAATTTGGTGGCGACGTCGATAATTGGATGTGGCCCCGACACACAGGCGACTTTGCAGTTTTTAGAATTTATGCCGACGAAAATAATGAGCCAGCCGAATACAGTAAAGACAATGTTCCGTTTAAACCGAACAAACATCTTACCATTTCATTAAAAGGAATTGAAGAAAACGATTTTGTTTTTATATTCGGATTCCCGGGCAGTACCAGAGAATATATTCCGGCTGTTGCCGTTGATCAAATTGTCAACGGATTTAACCCAATTTCCATTCACCTTAGGGGAAAGAAAATTGACGTCATAGAAAAAGCCAGAAACAACGACCCTTTGATAAAAATACAATACGCTAGCAAATCGGCGGGAATAGCCAACGGATGGAAAAAAATGATTGGCGAAAGTAGGGGAATTAGAATAACTAAAGGCATTGAAGAAAAAATCAGTTTTGAGAAAGAATTTACCAAATGGGCGGAACAAAACGCTCCGAAATACAAAAATCTATTACCCGAATACGATAAACTTTACAATAAATATGGAAGTCATTTGAACAATATGTCTTACTACCGCGACGGACTTCTTGGAATAGAAATATTAAGATTTGCAGCGAATTTCAAATCGCTTATAGAAGCTGCGCAAGACAAAAACACCTCCGACTCTGCCTACAATGTACTACTAGCCAGATTATCGAAATACGCAACGAATTTCTATAAAGATTATAATGTCGATGTTGATAAAAATTTATTTGTTGCTATGATAGATGAATACATAAGCAATTGTCCGCAAAACTTGCAATCTAAATATATTACAAGCAACTACGAGAAAAACAAAAATTCGGATAGGTGGTCAAATTCAATATATTCAAAAACCATTTTTGCCGATTCAAGTAAAATATTTGATATGTTAAATTCAGGCAACAAAAAACTGATTAGAAATTTGCATAAAGACCCTGCATATCTATTAGGTAGCGAGATTATAAGGTACTATAACTATGAAATTGTTCCCGAATTATTGAGCTTTTATTCAAAGTTTGACAGCTTACAAAATCACTACATGGCGGCTCAGCTTGAAATGCAGCCCGACAAAAGGTTTTATCCCGATGCAAACTTTACTCTAAGAGTTGGATACGGAAACATTTTACCTTTTCATCCAGCCGATGGAGTTAAATACAATTGGTTTACCACCTTAGACGGAATTATTCAGAAAGAAAATCCGGAAATAAGCGACTACTACGTCGATCCGAAGTTGAAAGAGCTTTATTATAAAAAAGATTACGGTCAGTATGCCGACAAAGACGGTACGCTACACGTCGGATTTATTGCCAGCAACCACACAACCGGCGGGAATAGCGGAAGTCCTGTCTTTAATGCAGACGGACAACTTATAGGTCTCAACTTCGACCGTTGTTGGGAAGGCACAATGAGCGATATAAAATACGATATTAATCTTTGCAGAAATATTTCGGTAGATATCAGATACTGCTTATTTATTATAGATAAATTTGCCGGTGCAACGCGTATTATTGATGAGTTGACTATAGTGAAGTAGTGAATGGTGATGGGTGATGGGTGATGGGTGATGGGTGTATTGATAGTTCTGAGTTTGGAGTCTGGAGTTCCGAGTTAGGAGTTAATCCCGAAACTTCTATACACCCCGCAACTCGTCCCGAAACTTCGGGACACCAGTCACTGACCACCAATCACTAATCACCAAAGATGTGGAGCTGGCGGGATTCGAACCCGCGTCCAAACAACCAGCAGAATTACTTTCTACATGTTTATCTTTTAATTGATTGTCGGGATATTACAGGGAAAAAGCGACCCAATAATAAACTTATTCCTTAACTTTTCGTACTCCAAGTCGGAAAATTGAAGTCTTATTCTTCCTTTTGCGATGCCCGTAAAAAGTCGCCGGAAGAAAGGGCTACTAGTCGGACAAAAGGCGGGTTAGTTATTTAACTAAGCGGCCAATGAAAAATTGTAATTGTTGCCATTTATTATTGGCTTATGTATTTAGTTTTAACGGGCTATCTACACAAATCCCCGACATGCTTATAATGCCACTGACATTGCTGTCAAATCCAAGTCAACCCCAAGTGTCAATATATTCTTCTGCAAAAATACAAAAAATATGCCACTTGTAAACAAATGGCATATTTTAAAATAATGAAAAAAAATAGCATTATTCGCAATCGCTGTAGAAATCACTTGGCAATGAGCGAATATCTATATCTTCGCCGTCGTGGAATGCATCGGGATTGAACTGCCCTATTTGCATTTGCGGCTTTGTATATTCTGTTACTTTAAACTCGGTACGTCTGTTCATTTGGTGTTCTTCTTTAGTACATGGAACTCCGTCGGCACACTTGTTAACAAGTTTAGTTTCGCCGTAACCTTTGGCAGTAATTCTTTCTGCATTAATTCCTTTAGAAATTATATATTCAACCGCTGAATTAGCTCTGTTTTGCGACAATCTTTCATTGTACTTGTGAGTACCTCTACTATCTGTATGTGAGCCCAACTCAACATTAACAGGGTTTTCCAACATAATTTTAACAAGTTTATCAAGTTGGGGTTTAGCGTCTTCTCTGATATTATACTTATCAAAATCGTAATAAATATTATCTATAGTAAAAATTCTATCTAAGTCTAACTTATCTAAACGCAATGCCATTGGTGTTTCATTTATAGAGCCGGGCAGCATTTCACCTATTTCGATAGATATACAATCTGATATATAGGTCGGTTTCATAGCTTTAGCTATATACTTTGTATTAGGTTCAACAATTGTTTTGTATACACCCTTGGCATCGGTTTTTATAACCCTAACTTTTCCTGTAAAAGGATTATAAAGGAATACCGTAGCATTTTCGAGTAACTCATTTGTAACTTTATCTTTAACAACACCTGCTAGGTAATATATGACAGGTTCCGGCTCAGGCACAACTTCGGGTTCTTTAACTTCTTTTTCTAATTCTACAAAATAGTAAATATCATCATTGCCTTTACCTCCTATCCTATTTGAAGAAAAGAAACCTGTTTTAGAATCGGGAACAAAAGCCATTGCAAAGTCGTCGGCAGATGAATTTAATGGTGGCAACAAATTTTCAGGATCTGTCCATTGATTATCAACTAAGCCGGTTCTGAAAATATCCAATCCTCCCCAACCTGGCAAACCCTCACTTGAGAAGTACAAGTAGCCATCATCTCCAACTACAGGAAACATTTCATTTTCAGGGGTATTAATCTTTTCCCCTAAATTTATAGCTTCGCCCCAACCATCATTGGTTTTTATGCACATCCAAATATCGGTTCCACCATATCCATTTGGCATATCGGAAACAAAATATAAAGTATCGCTATTTATAGATAAGGCGGCATGACCGACTGAATATTCCTTGCTGTTTAAGTAAAAAGGTTCAAACTTTTCCCATTTGCCATCGTTATCTTTCTCTGAATAAAAAAGTTTCAACATATTAGTTTTATAGTTGTCAACTTTCATTGCTTTGTCTCTGTACGAACGAGTTATGAAGACCATTTTATTATCGTTACTGAAGCATATTGGTCCGTCGTGAAACTTTTGATGAAACTTATGATCAAACAATTTTGCATCGCTCAATTCTCCGGCAAAATCGCCCATTTTCTTAGGATGTGATTTAAAAAGTTTTAGATAGCCTCTTCCTGTCCATCCATACTTGGAAGAACCATCAATTTTATCGTATCTGTCGGATGCAAATACTATCGAATTATCGTAAATAATAGGACTAAAATCGCTGGCAACGGTATTCAGATTATCAACATGTTTTACACTATAAATAGGCTCCAAATCCGACCATGTAGTAAGAACTTTATTACACGATTCCAACTTTAATAAGCCTAACTCGTCATTCGGCTTTCGCTTTAAAAAATCTTCAAAAACTAATTTTGCTTTATTGTACTCTCCTACTTTTTGAAGTGAAATACCATATTCGTAGATAGTTTCAGGAGAAACATTATCTAATTTTACAGCTTTTTCGTACCACGCCTTGGCATTATAAATGTCATTTTGAGCTTTGTAGCACTGAGCTAACAAAAGAGTAGCCTCTTTTTGCTTATCTTCATCAGCAACTGCTCTTTTTAATAAAGTAATAGCTTCATCAAATTGATATCTATTCATTAGTTTTTGAACTCGTTTCAACGATTGTCCCAGAACCAATGCAGGTAAGAATGAAATTACAATTATGGTAAAAATAATTTTTTTCATTTGTATTATTTTTTATTTAAGTAATATAGGACTCACTGCTAAATTAAACATTAAAATTGTAAAAACATCTATTTTTAGAAATATCTCGGTGTACGCATTCTGCTGTTAACAACGTTAATGTCAACGCTTAAACGTATTTCGTGAGAACCTTTATTCAACACTTTTAATTCATTAAGCCAAATATCGTAAGAGTATCCAATTTTCATATTATTTGTAACATATAGCTCCGAAATAACAGAAAATGCCTTTTCGGTGCGGAATGATGCGCCAATCCACAACAATTCACTGAACAGAAAACTTGCGTTAAAATCTAATTGTGCCGGTGCATTAGGTGTAAATTTAGCTAATATGCTTGGGCGAAACGTAATTTCATTGGAAATCGGTATAGCCAAACCTGCCATTCCATAAAAATGCTGAGCAAGTCTGTAAAACTGTTTATCTTGCCCCTCCTGACCTAAATTGACAGTAATTATTGTATTACCGAACAATTGCTTTGAAGAAATACCCAAATAATATCTGTCTGAATAATAATATATACCGAAATTAGCATCAGGTGCAAGTTCCTCTACTTGTTCGTAAAGTATATAAGGGTCATTTTCGTTATAAACAACAAATCTGGATTTGTCTATATTGGAATATCTCATGCCTAACTGTAGTCCGAAACTTAACGTTGATTTGGGGAAAAATATCCTATAAGCAAATGTTCCGAAAGAACCGGTCATATTAGTAGGACCAATTCTATCGTTATAGGCAGTAATACCCAACCCGATATGCTGATTTCTGAGGGGAGAATGTAGCGATGCGCTTAGAGTTTTGGGAGCTCCATCTATATTAACCCATTGATATCTGTATAAAATATCTGCACTTAAAGCTTCTCGACTTCCTGCATATCCTGGATTTATAGCCAACTTGTTAAACATGTACTGGCTAAATAATGGGTCTTGTTGAGCATATAAGCTTGTTACACCCAGAATTGCCAGTAATAATATTAACTTCTTCATAATTATTTATTTATTTTACAAAGTTTATATATTTTATCAAAGCCTTGTATCATATTATTTTGCTACGTTTCTTACATACACCCAACCTGATTGCTTACCTCTAGCTTTAAGGTCTATTATATAATAGTAAGTACCGTCTGGCAAAGGTTTGTTATATTCATTAGTTCCTCTCCATTTAACATTGGCATTGTCGTAGTTGTCAAGTTCTATAACTTTATCTCCCCAGCGGTTGAATACTTGTACCTTATTATCAGGATACATTTCAATTCCTCTAATATGCCAATAATCGTTTAAACCGTCTCCGTCGCCTGTTAGCAAATTGTAAACAACCAAATCTTCTATTGTAATATATACCACAGCACTTGAACATAAAGCGGGATTTCCATCATCGCAAATTGTGTAACAGAATTGGTCGTTACCGACATATCCCGGTTTAGGAGTATATGTAATTGTGTTATCAGGATTTATTACAACTGTTCCGTGTAAAGGATTTGCACATATTGACGTTACAGTCAACATATCTCCATCAGGATCACTATCATTATTCAATACAACTATAGTAATTGGAACATCTACGAAGGTAGTATCATAATCATCAATTGCAATAGGAGGTCTATTAGTAGTATCTACATATATAACTACCTCGTCGTTACCCATACAACCTGTATGCAAATCTAATGCGGTAAGAATGTAGGTTGTATTAGCTAATATAGGAGTTGTAGTCGGGTTATAGATAGTATTGTCATCTATCAATCCACTTGGAGTCCAATTTAAAGAATAAAAACCCGAGCCACCCGATACCTTTCCGTTTAACATGGTTGATGTACCCAATTTAACAAGCTGATCTTCGCCGGCATCAACAATTACACCCGGGTAAACAGTTATTTGCATTGTTGACGTAGCAACATCACCCGAACATGCTCCTTCTCCTTGAACAATTAACATCAATGTTGCCGTTCCTGAGTAATTAGCATTGCCTATGAATGTGGGCTGTAAGGTATTGCCATCAATTAATACTCCAGCTTCTTGAGGTTGTAACAACCAAACAATTGAAGAATAATTACTTGCTGTTGCGTCTGTAACTTTATAAGAACTGCCCTGACAGAATGAAGTATCACTACCGGCAAAGGCAACAGGAGACTTGCTAAAGAAAATAGTAATTGAGTCTGTAAAATTGCTACAAGGTGCTATACCATATACATTCATAATTAAAGTTACCATACCGTTCTCTATATCGGCAATACTAGGATTGTATATTGGATTAACTAATGAAGCGTCAATAAAGTAACCTGTTCCTGTGGTTACCCACTTTATGGCAGAATAATTTTCAGCACTGGATCCTGAAATTACAATTCCTTTTAGCATATTGCTGATTTCCACACAAACAAACATGTTATCACCGGCACTAGCACTGACAGCAGGATATATAACAATCTGCATTTGGTCGCTAACAGTTCCCCAAGGTTCTTCTCCAACAGCTGTTAAAGTTAGCGTTACAATACCCGATTCAGTCGACGCTGGGATATATGTTGGTGTTAATGTATTTTCTCCGGTTAAAGTTCCTCGACCATCATGTGTCCATATGTATTGAGATGTGTTTGTAACCCTAGCATCATAGACAGTGTAGGATGTATTGTTACATATTTTTGCATCGGTACCTGCTACAACCACCGGCATACGACTAATAAACAGAATCATATCATCAGCTGCACTTGGACACGGTGAAATGCCTATACCTGTTAGGGTTAATACTACACTACCTGAGGCTATATCGCCTGGTCCTGGTATGTAAACAGGGTTCAATACGGTATTATCGTCAAAGCTACCGTCGCCACTGCTTGTCCACTTCAAGGAAGTTGTATTACTTGCACTAGCTCCTGATATTGCGTAGGCACCATCGGCATCACACATGGATGCGTCCATACCTGCATCGACGAATGCTTGCGGATTAACCGTAACAATAGCCGAACTTGAATTATAATAAGCCACACAATTATTGGGATCGGTTACAACAACATTTGTCGAATCGAATATAGTAGTTTGCGTTAACACAGGAGTGGTAAACGTGTGAACAAATATGCTATCATTAGTTCCGTCGGTATCATAAATTTCTTCATCTGGAAGTCCTAAACCCGGATATGAAATAAGCCAAGGTTGTGTACCTCCTTCAAGTACAACTGTAATAATTGCAGTGCTACCGCTACAAATAGTGGTGGTTCCGCTAATTGTAACATATAGCTGACCGGGCTGCGTAATAGTGATATTACACTGTGAATAGCTTAGCCGTGCAGCTGACATAAGCATAATAAGTAATAAAAACGATAGTAATAGTCTTTTCATTATCTATTATAACTCTATTATATTTTTATATTTAAATATCTATATATTTTTAATCCCATTTATATAATATATAACAAAGTGCCTGATAATCAAAACATTGCTGTAAAACACCAAGTATTCCCATTTTTGAACTCATTTTCCAAATTTGAGACCTACAGACATTTGCTATTTTTTTTTCATTTTTTCGCAAGTGATTTTTTTTAATTTATCTATTAATAACCTTTGTAAAACACTGTTTAGCGTAGCAATTAATAGTTTATTAATCTCTTGTAATTGTAAAATTAATATTTTTTCAATAATAAAACATACTTGGTTAAAAATTTTTTTAAGTTAATAATCTTTAACTCATTTTTTTAACAAAAAAGCAAAAAAAATTCAATAAAAGTTTATCGAATTAAAAAAACAACTAAAAAAAAAGCCAAGTTACATTTCTATTCAAATATAATTAAAATGAAAAATGGCATATTAGCAAAAAAATATGCCAAAATAAAATTATAGACAAAGCCGTATTTTTTACAGCATTGAAAATTCGTAAATTAATTTATTTACTACTTCATCAATCTCGCTTGGGTTATTGAGAACAAATCTTGGTTTAAGGTAGCTTAATTTGTTATTGTGGTCTGCAAAATACAGTTTTTCACCTCCTCCGGTTACGTTAAGAAGAATGTTTTTATTTGTATCTATCAAATTTTTGTTTTTAGCATCTATGAGAGAAGCCAATGCAACAGCTGCTGCGGGGTGTATATCAATTCCTTCGTATTTTTCATATAGCTCTGATGCCTCAATAGCTTGTTCGTTAGTTACTGCGAACATTTCGCCGGAAGTGTCAACCATTGCATCAAACAATCCGCCCGGCACACCATATGGCGGTTTTCTATTTGATAATACCTTAGAGAAAATTTGGCTAACTTGAAGTCTCGCTACTTCGGGTATAATTTCAGGGATTTGTCTAGACCTCTTCTTCCATGCATCATACATGGGCGTGAAAGGTATATTTTGAGAAAGCATCAACTTGGTTTTATTAGAACCGAATCTGCCATCTTCGATAAAACGCAAATTTGCTTCCCAAGCAGCTACAGCACCAGTTCCGCTGCCTATTGCCTGAAAATAATAATCGGGTATTTTACCAATATGAGTAACTGCCGAAAGCATGGTTGTAGCCATACCGTCTCTACGCGCAACATTTTTAGCGCCTCCCTCAGCATAGAACATTTCATTTTTGCAGACTTCTTCTGATAAAAAGATAGCGTCGTAGTAGTCTGTTCCTTCGGGAGTACATATTAATTTAACGCAAGGATTTAGCGGTTTGTCGAACCATAATGCTTCTATACGTGAGTAAGGCATGCACAAAAGCAATGGGATATTGTTGTCGGAACACACTTTTGCAAACGAGCGAGCAGTATTTCCCGCCGAAGCAACAACCATTATTTTATCTTTAACAGAATCGTCTATTCGAGAACAAACGGGATATACCTCAGTTTCTTTAAAAGAGCAAGTTGGCATTTTTGCTCCTATTTTCGGGAACCAACCACTAAATACTATATATAAATTAGGTAGTCCTAAATAATTTGCCAAACCTTCACTTTTAAATGTAACAGGTGCAGACGAACCTTCTAAAAACCTTCTGACAGGTAGCCAATCAGAGTACTTATACAAGCCGTATGAGTCGTCTTTAACATTTAATTGTTTATTTGCGTAAATTG
>JAQVEX010000050.1 GCA_028697555.1 Lentimicrobiaceae bacterium
TGAGGTCTTATACTCAGCATAAGCCTTCAAGCTTGGGAGCCGAACTAGTTCACCTCTCTTTCTCTGGTTCTTCAGTTATTAATTAATAACAAAAATAATATTAAATTCATTTTGCAAAACTAATAGCTCGCCGAAGCACTAATTTCTAACTTTATCAGCCAATGGCTAACAGCTAACGGCTAATAGCCAACCCCCACCAGCCAAAGATATTTACCGAACAACAGTAATTTAATTTTTGACAGAATTTCTCGAAATCTTATTAGTTTTATTGTAATTTTGTTGTATAATAAAAAGCAATGAAACTCTTACACACTTCCGATTGGCATCTTGGTAGAACCTTGTATTCTAAGAAAGAGCGACACGACGAACATGCTGCATTTCTCGAATGGCTTGTTGGTACAATAGAAGGGCAAAAAATCGATTTGCTTATTGTAGCTGGAGATGTATTTAATACGCCTTCGCCGAGCAGTGCTTCACAAAAAATGTATTACGAGTTTTTGGTTAAAGCCACACAAATTGGCTGCAATAATATAATAATTATCGGTGGCAACCATGATTCTCCAAGTTTTCTGAATGCTCCAAAAGAAGTCTTGTCAATGCTAAATATTACAGTAGTTGGCAATGCAACAGACGATATAAATGAAGAAATTATCGAAATAAAAGATTCAGACGGTAAAACTAAACTTTTAGTTTGTGCAGTACCTTTTTTGAGAGAAAGAGATATCAGCAAGTTTTTAGAGCAAGAAAACTATGCAGATAGAACAGAGCGAATTAACGAAAGTATAAAAAATCATTATGAACAGATAGCACAAGTTGCTGAGAATAAGCGTTGTGAATTAGGAATGAATATTCCTATTATTGCAACCGGACACCTTTCAGTTTTAGGAGGAAAAAGAGATACAGACGATGGCGTTCGCGAAACTTACATTGGAAACATACAAGCCATAAGTAGCGATACTTTTCCCAAAATGTTCGATTATGTAGCATTAGGGCATTACCACATACCTTCTGTTATCAAACATCATATTCGTTATAGCGGTTCGCCAATTCCTATGGGATTTGCTGAAATCAATCAACAAAAATGTGTTTATGTTGTTGATTTTCATAACGAAATAGACATTCAAACTATTGAAATTCCTGTCTTTCAGAAAATGGAATCTATACGTGGAGATAAAAAACACATAGAAAATCGTATTGCAGAGCTTAAAGAAACGAATTCATCGGTTTGGGTTGAGGTGGTTTACGATGGCGACGAAGTTTTTCACAATTTATCTGATTGGGTCAGTGAATTGGTCGAAAATTCCGAAATTGAAATCTTAAAACTACAAAATATTCAAAATCTTAACAAGGTTTTAACTCAAACCGACACGACAGAACTATTGGATAATCTTGATGTGTTCGAGGTTTTTGATACCATGTTGGAGAAAAACGATATTTCCGAAGCTCAAAGAGAGGAATTAAGAGCATCTTACAAAGAAATAGTCGATTCTATTCAAATAAACAACCCGCTATGAAAATATTAAGTCTTGCCTTTAAAAATATAAATTCTCTTGCCGGCGAAAACTATATAGATTTTACAGACCCTATTTTCGCCAACGATGGAATTTTTGCAATAACCGGCAAAACCGGAGCGGGAAAAAGCTCAATTCTCGATGCTGTTGCTCTTGCTTTGTACGGGAAAACACCAAGGGTTGACGTAACAGGCAACGATAATCCCGTTATGACTCGTGGCGAAAAAGACAGCTACGCAGAAATTACTTTTGAAGTTGACGGTAAAAAGTGGAAATCGGCGTGGAAACAAGAACGAACACGCACAGGAAATCTTAAACCTGTAAGCAGACAAATCGCTGATATCAACGACAAAATCATAGCCGACCAAGTACGAACCTGCGATACGAAAATTGTTGAAATTGTAGGTCTTACATTCGAGCAGTTTACCAAAGTCGTAATGCTTGCACAGGGAAGTTTTACGGCATTTTTGCAAGCCGATAAAAACGACAAAGGCGAGCTGTTGGAACAAATTACCGGCACTGAAATTTACGGAGAAATATCTAAAAAAGTCTTTGAACGAAGTAAAAACGAAACACAGAAGCTGCAAAATATCAAACTAGAGTTGGAACAAATAAAGGTTCTTTCCCAAGAAGAAAAATCCAATTTGACAGCCGAAATCGAGTCTTTGCAAAAAGATAAGCAGCAAATAGATATCGAGTTAAAAAATACAGAAAACGCTCAAAAATGGCTTACCGATTTGGCAAATATTGAAAATCAAATTGCCGAGACCAAAAAAATACTTCCGGAATTGGTAAAGAAGTTGGAGCAAGTTGCAGAAAAGCATAAAATAGTTGAAAATGCCTTGAAAAATGCAAAAGCTGAGAATGAAGAACAGAATGAAATTTTTGTGAAAGTTAGAGAGTTGGATACCAAAATCAAGGAAAAACAATCGCAGTTCAATTCAATTTTGAAAGCAATAGAAGATTTGGAGGACCGCAAAAAATCTTTGGCAGGGAAGATTGCAAATGATAAAGAAACCTTATCAAAAACCGAAAAAGCTTTAAAAGAAAAACAAAATTGGGCATCGGAAAATGCAGTGTACAAAGAGCTTGTAAGCAATTTTACCGCATTAGAAAACGAGCACAATGATATTTTAAAACATAGCGAGGAGATAAAAAAGCACGATGAGCAAAAAAAGGAATTAAAAACAACTTTAGCAGAAAAAACTGATATAGCTACGAAAGCCACATCTTTGCTCAAAGAAAAGAAAGATGAGCTGACGGAAAAGAAAAACAATTTTGAAAATTTAAAATCTGAGTTGACAACAATTTTAAAAGGTAAACAACTTGCTGATTATCAAGATGAGAAAGAAAACATAATTGGTTTTGGAACAGAAATAAAAAATTTGATTGACGTTGAGACTTCACTTGCAACATGCAAAAACGAAATCGCAAATTATGATAAGTCTATAAGTCAGAATCAGACTTTAAAAAGAGAGCTTTTGGAAAGCATAATTCGATATGATGAAAAGTTGCAAGACCTTGACAAGAATATAAAATTGCTTGAAGAAAACATAATGCTTTTGTCCAACATTCAAAGTTTGGAAGAACATAGACAAAAGCTAAAAGACGGCGAAGCTTGTCCGCTTTGTGGAGCTACCGAGCATCCTTATGCAGTCGGCAACGTGCCACAGATGGGAGAAAAAGAAAAGCAGTTGCAGCAACTTAAATCCGAACATAGCGAAATAACAAAACAGTATCAAACGGCTATGCAAAGCCATGCAAAAACAGTTTCGGATATTGAAAACGCAAAAAATAGCAAACAAAAAGAAGAGAAAACAAAATCTGAGAACTTTAAAAAGAGAGAAAATACTCTTGCAAATATTTTAAATATTTCTCCTGAATTTACTATTGCTGACGAAGCCGAAACAATAGAATTTTTGGAAAAAATTCGTTCGGAAAAGCAAAAACAATATAAGCAAATAGAGGAAATAATTAGAAATGCAGAAAAAGCAGAAAAATCGATTTCAACTTTGCGAGATAAAGAAATTCCCGACCTGCAAGAAGTTGTTCAGCAGTTGGAAAAGGATAAAAACACAGCCGAAACGAATCAAAAACTTGCTGAGCAGCAGCTAAAAGATAAAGAAAAATTTATCGCCGATTTGCAAAAACAACTTCAAACTAAAAATTTAGTTTTTGCTGAGAAGATTGAAAAATATAATGTCAAAACAATTGATGAATTAAGAAGTTGTTTGGATTTATGGAACAAAAACGAGAAGGAAATTGATAATTTGAAAGGCAAAATTTCAGAAACGACAAACGAAATTGCCTTATCAGAAACTAAACAAGATGAAACCGAAAAACAGTTGAAAGATAAATACAGCGAAAAAGAAAAAATCAATAAAGAAAACGAACAATTAACCAAAAGTAGGACTGAAATTTTTGGTGAAAAAAGCGTTGATGAAGAAGAAAAAAGGCTAAAAGAAACGCTACAAAAAACTGAGGAAGAAAAAAACCAAGCCGAAAAAGAGCATAATCAAGTAAACACAGAATTGGAAAAAAGTAAAGCAGTTCTGACCGAAAAAGAGAAAGAACTTATTGAGAAAAGAGAGCAAAAAATTACTGAAAAAACGCTTGAAGAGTTGCAAACCGAATATGCTGAAATGAAGCTAAAGTCTGATGAATTTTCGCAAAAAATTGGAGCAAATAAGCAAATGTTTAGTGCAAACGAAGAAAACCGCAAAAATTTCGCCAACAAATTGCAATCAAAAGATAATCAACAACTTATTTGCGATAAATGGAATACGCTTAATGAGCTTATAGGTTCATCTGACGGGAAAAAATATCGCAATTTTGCACAAGCACTTACATTTGAACATTTGATAGGCTTAGCCAATAAACAATTACGCAAAATGTCCGACCGCTACATTCTGAAACGCACCGGTGATGCCGGCAATCCCTTTGAATTGTCGGTAATAGACAATTTCCAAAACAGCGAAGAACGTACCGCACAAAATCTTTCGGGTGGAGAAAAATTTATCGTTTCGCTTTCCTTAGCATTGGGTTTATCGAATATGGCAAGCCGAAACATGCGTATAGATACCATGTTTATTGACGAGGGCTTCGGCACGTTAGACAACGACTATTTGGATGTCGCCTTATCAGCACTGTCAAGTCTGCAAGTCGAAGGTAAACTTATAGGTGTTATCTCGCATCTCACCGAACTAAAAGAACGTATAGCTACACATATTGAAGTCGTACAAAAAGGCAACGGACACTCGGAAATACGGATAGTGAGTAGTTAGGAGTGGAATTTTAATTTGGCGGTTGTTTTAGTTTTAAAGGTTGTTTCTGCTGAAAAAATCACGATTTTAAATTTGCAGGAAGATTATTTTAAATTTACAGGACTTAAATTTTAAATTTGCAGGAAATAGGTGTTATGTTCTAGAAAATATCACCATTCCACAGCATTGAAAGAAATTGTAAGGCAGGATAAACTTCTACGTTGTTCAATTGGCGTGCGTATTTATCTAATGAAACAATGATAAGTCGGCAGTTGGGAAATTCTTCCGAAAATGCTTTTAAGCTTCTTGTGTGATGCGATTGCACTTCATCGGAGGATTTAATTTCTATGGCAATTTCTGCATTTCCTATTATAGCATCTATTTCGTAACCTGACGATGTACGCCAATAAGACAGATTTTGAAGCGGTCTGAAATATCCTATATAAGCAATTAATTCCTGAATGATAAAATGCTCGAAAGCGTGTCCAAACTCAGGCGAACCCGGACTTATCGAGCTTCTTTTGAGAAGAAAATTAGCAATGCCTACGTCGAAGTAGTAAAATTTTGGCGACTGAACAACGCGGCGTTTCACGTTTCTAGTAAAAGCAGGAATAATGTAGCCGACAAGAGTTTCTTCCAAAATAAAAAAATACTCTTTAACGGTAGGAGCACTTACACCACATTCCGAAGCAATATTGTTATAGTTCAAAATTTCTCCATTGCTTAGTGCAGCAACTTCCATAAACCGAGTAAAAGTATTTAGGTTTCGTGTAAGCGCTTCGGCTTTTATCTCTTGTTGCAGATAATCACCCACATAAGCATGAAGTCTATTTGTGGCATTTTCTACTAAATAATGTCGTGGCAACATTCCATTATTGCAGGCTTTTATGAGGTCAAATTCAGGAATTTCTGCACTGACGAACGGATATAGATGTTTTCTGATAGCTCTGCCGCCAAGCAAGTTTACACCGCTTCGGCGTAATTTGCGAGCACTTGAACCACTCAAAATAAAGCGAAGACGATGATTGCTTATCAGCCAATGCACTTCGTCGAGTAAAGCAGGTATTTTTTGAATTTCGTCGATAATGACTAATTCATTTTCGGGAAATAAACTCAATTCTTCGCGTAAGAGTGCAGGGCGGCGGCTATAACGAGCAAATTCATCAGATTTCAGTAAATCGATGTACCGAACATCGGGAAACTGCATTTTAAGTAATGTACTTTTACCTGTCTGACGAGCTCCCCAAAGGAAAATGCTGTCGTTTTCGACATCTTGGAAGTTAATTTTTCGCGGTAACATATTTATTGTATTTAGCAATTACAGAATGCAAAAATACAAAATTTTTCATGCAAATCTAAAGTTCAACTTTATTTTTACATGTATTTCTAAAGTGTAACTTTATTTTTGCATGGAATTTTACTATCGTAATCAGTTTTATTTTAAGCCAAAAGTTTTATAGGACGGCAATGGTAATTTGCTGTTTTTCAAATTATAGTCTTCGTATTGAAATTATAGCTATTAGCTTTTGGCTGTTAGCCTTTGGCAATGTGCAATTAGCCCCGAAACTTCGGAACAACACACAACCCAAACTCATTTGAAATCCTTTTTACGCAGAATATGTATAAAAGAAACATTAAAAATTTCTGAATCCTTGTAAGAAATTTAGTTTCTTTTATACGGTTTTTATTGACGAAGGCAATAAAAAATTCCTTGTAAAAAGTGTCTTTTCTTTTGTTTCGTTTTCTTTGGACAAGCAAAGAAAATGAAAGAAACAAAATTGAAACCTGAAAAGCTTGTTTATTAAACCAATTGTTCAATAGAATTTCAGAAACGGCTATGACACATTTGCACTTTAATAGTTTTGTACTCAGTTGAAAGTTGAGACTATACCATTTGTCTTTGAAAGCTACTTTTACGCTTAATAAATAAAAGTAATCTCAATATCATCTAACAATACTTTTGACTCTTTGCCGTGATTCCATGGGAATATATTTATTATCATATCGGCGCTTAAAGTATCGTTATCGAAATAGTACGTTTCCGAAAATTCAACCCATTCGTTAGGCGTTTCTATCATTTTTTCTAGCGGTATAGCTTTCCACGAAACTTGGCTATCATCTTTATTAACGACGCATATTATTGAAACTTTTGGGTTTGGCGTTGTTGAATACGCATAACCGCTATACTTCACCATTTTGGGTGTGCGGTCGTCTATGTTTTTAAACACTTCTTGGTATTTGTATCCATATTCAATGGTGTCGTTAAGAGTTACCACGTATTCGCCCGAATAAGCTTTCGGATTTTCTGTTTTTAAAACTGAATTTTCCGATTTCCACGATGGCAAAATTAGATGAGCATTTTCCAAGTCGTTTTTTATAACTAAAGAATTAGTTGAACTGTCTTTTTTACCTTTTTGGGTATTACTGCACGAAACAGCAATTAGTGCGCTTAATGCAATAAGAATAATTAGATTTAGTTTTTTCATGGTTTTGTTATTTTGAGATGTTTATTTTTTTTATTAGTTGTCAATAGTTTGCAGACACTCAAAGGTGGCGATTTAGGTAAAATTTATCATAAATCAAGCGCAAAGTTTAATTTAACCATAGAACCGCCACTTTTGGGTAGGTACTGTTATGCCTCGTTTTTATATCTGTTATAATAATTATTCAATGTTTCAATTAATTTGTTCGAACTGATATCAAGTCCGGAGGCTGCGATATTGAAAGGCGAATTGTAATTACTAATATTAAACAGCATTAATTTTCGTCTAAATCCGCTTGTCTCCTTATCAAGCCAATGCTCAGAATTTTTCACTCTGATTATTACAATTCTTGTACTCAGAATTTTAATTTCCTCAAAACCTTTTATGTCAGACCATTTTATGAATTCCGTTAACGATTTTTTCGGATTTACATTAAGTCCTTTTGAGTCAATAATTAAAACAATTTCTGATTTTATTAGTCTTTTAATTCCAACAAAAATTCCGAATCCGAAAAAAAGTATTGAAGCAATTCCAATTCCCTGAGTAAAAATTGGATTTCTAGCTCCCCAACCAGTCAAGCTGTCTGTTTCCGTGAGTAGCCAAATTCCTAAAGTAACGAATGTTATTGAACCAATCAATAATATTAACGATTTCTTTTTACTTGAATAAATTTCAATTCTCTCCATTTCGGCTTATCTTTTGAAATGAGACATAACATGTAATTCCCAAAACAAACATACAAAATTCCCAAAACAAACAACATTAACAAATATAATTTTCCCCTCAAAAGTGCAGTTAAGTCTCTTACACACAGCATTTCACAACGATGGTAATTTAGCCAACTGCGTTTAAAAATTCTAAATTCTAAATCTATTGTTTTACGAACTTTCTAAATTCAGATAATTGTCCGTTTTCTAAAGTAATAATATAGACGCCGGGAGCAAAATTATCTGTTTTTACAATTGTTTTTTTTACAAAATTACCTTCGTAAACTTTTTTACCTAACAGATTAAATATTTCAAAATTTATAATTTGCTCATTATCTTTTATTTCAATAATTAAGTCGTCAGAAACAGGTACCGGATATATTTTAATAAAATCTGGTTTAGTAGTATTCTTATTTATTGTCCAATCAACAGAAAATGTGTTATTTATTTCATGGTTGTCTGCTCTAATAAAAACAGTTGTATCTAAAACTTTAGCACTAAGCGTGTTGATTCCGGTCAATAATTGATTAGAAAAAATTGTTATAGAATCTGTATTCATATTTAAAACAGTTCCGTTTAATAGCCATTTAACCCTTATTGTATTTGGGTTTGGCTTAACAATGTTTAAATTAAATTGTATGGAATCTCCTTCGGTTAAAGAAATATTAGACCGATTAGGATAATATGATAAAACAGGATTGCCAAAATGTTCAATAATTTTTAGAACAATAGCTTCTGTACAAACCGGACAAAATGGATTTCTAGAAACGCGCATTTTACAGCTTTCGTGTGGGCGGTACCAATTGGCAGCCTCGCCTGTTCCGTGTCGATAAATGCCAACACTGTCATATCCAATCCAGTTTTTCCATTTCACTAAATTTGGATTTGTTTCTTGTGTCATATTAGCTTTTTCTTCGGCGTAAATGCTACCTGCCCAATATTCGTCGGCAAGATCAGCAAAGGAATGTCCAATTTCGTGAACTAATATAAAATGTCCATATTCATGTGTAGAAGAAGTAGCTAACCAAGTTCCTGAACCTCCGTAATACGGAGTATTTACTAACACAAATACGCCATCGTAAAGCGGAAAATTTTTAAGCAATACTTTATATACTCTTTGATTATTTATCGGGACTAATAAACGGTGGATATCATCATAATCAAAAGTTGAACCAAAATAGTTATCAGCGTTTAATAAAGGATGCTTTGATTTTGGCGGACAATCCGGTGCGGTTCTGGGGTGTTTAGCTCCGGAATTATTAGATATTACATTTATTGCAAATACATTGAAATAATTTTTATACTGCATAAACGGTTCATTTGTAAACAGATAATCGCAAGTGTTGGCTACATGTTCCATATAAGTTGAAAGTTCTTTAGCTCGATAACCATCACCCATATATACAAAATTTATAAATTTATTAGGGTCGCCATTATACAATATTGGATTAACTATAAATGTTTGAGATTTTACACTTATTGATGATGTTAATACCACAAATAATTGTAAAACACCAATTCGTATAATTGTTTTAAATGATTTCATAATTTTTCATTTATTTTATTGAATTAAGGGAATTTCTAAAACATCTATTAATTTTAAATTATTATTTTCTTCAACTTTTTCAATACGTAAATATTTCATAGTAGATAAATAATTGAACCTCAGCAATACATTGTTGTTTTTTTGCTCAATGACTACCGAGCCAATGATGCCGTCATCTTCGGGATACTCAAAGCGTGGATGTAGTGGTTGAAATATCAAAAGCGTGTCAATAATACTTTTATGTTTATCTAAAATAAAACACACAAAATCATTCTCATGCCATACGTTTTTTTTATTATTCTTAAATTCTTTTGCGGTTTCAATTATTCTGGAACTTACAATTGAAGTAGAATAATTACCGTCAGAATTGGAAATATTTAGCAATATCATGGCAATTCTTTTTGCTTCCCTGTCATTTTCTACAATATTGCTTGAAGCATGGTTTGGCGAATGTACTTTGCAAGAATAAAAAGCAACAAGTAAAAGAGCTATCCCAAATATTTTTTTTGTTTTTGTCATAAAAGTTGTTTTTTCTCGCTTTGTTGGTAACCAATAATTTACGTAACAAATATACAACATTCCGTAAACAGAAAACCTAATCTTAATAAATATATTTTTCTTACATGTTTCAGTAAATCAGCCGGATAAGACAGGTTGAAAACACTTTTGAATAAAAACTCTATATTTATTTAGTATCAAAGACTGTGTTACTTGTTTTCAATACTTTTTCTCAAATTTTTTCCAAACTAAAAATAATATAACAAATCTGGGAATTTTTATAACCCAAAAACTTGTTGTAGGGTAGTGCAATATCAGGATTACTCCTTTTCAGTTAGTACATAAACGCTTCCTTTACCTTTTCCAATCATTGTCAGCACTTGTTCATTTCTCAGATAGAGTAAGTCTTTTTTAAGCGTACTCAACCCAATATCCGGAAATTGTTTGGCTATATCGCTTACTTTGACAGGTTGGTTATTTGCGATAAAATCTTTGATCTTCCTTTGTCTTTCATTAAGATAGCCTCCCCTTGATTTGAATACGCCGTATTTATTCTCTAACTTTTCGGTAAGTATTTTCAGACTTTCCAAAAAGAAAATCAGCCACATATTTATGCGTTCGCTTTCTTTTCCTCGATTTTTTTGTCCACTCATCAGCGCTTCATAATATGCTGTTTTGTTTTGCTCTATATGATTTTCAAATGAAACATACTTAATAAAAGTATAATCATTTTGCAATAAACAAAGCGTTGTCAACAAGCGAGATAGTCTGCCGTTTCCATCCTGAAAAGGGTGTATGCTCAAAAAATCGTAAATAAAGCTCCCAATAACAATGAGCGGGTGAATGTTTTTTTGTTCTAATTGTTCGCTAACCCAATCAATAAGTTCTCGCATTTCGCTCTCAACCAATGCAGGCTCGGTAGTTGTGAAGACAGTTTTCTGTTCGCCTGTCGGGTAGGTTGCAACTACTTTGTTTGAAAGGTGTTTGTAAGTTCCTCTGTGCCGTTCGTCTTTACTGCTATGTTTGAGCAAAAATTGGTGCAGCTGCTTGATATAACTTTCCGAAATTTTTATATCGTGATAATTGTTGTGTATTAATTCCAAAACTTCATAATATCCAACAACTTCCTGTTCATCACGGTTTTTTAGTTTTGTGATTTTAATATCCTTCAAAAGCAGCTGAATCTCATGGTCGGTAAGCGTTGCACCTTCAATTCTTGTAGAAGAACCAATACTTTCAATGGTTGCAATTTTTCGCAACTCTTTCAAGTAACGATTTTCCCTATTTTCTGTAATATTCCATTTCCCCCTAAAACCGTCGATGTAGCCGATTAATTGCAATATTCTTTGGTTAGTTGCAAAATCAAAATTGAGTTTTCGAATAAATTTATCCATATTTTATCCGTATTTTATTCGTAAAAGATAGTGCAAAGGTATAAATTATTTATATCTTATCCATAATGTAGACGAAATTTATCCGTATGTTTTAATTGAATATATCAACGACAGCATCATAAACATAGTTTTGCTTGATGTTGCCAACTAACGTTGCTATTAGCTCGTTAATTTAGAACATCCGTTGTAACGGAGTTGGAATTTGTAGGATATTAGTATTAATTCTCCTCAGGCACTTGTACCTCTTCCGGCACCTTGTCCGATAACTCTTTATCACTTATTGCGGCAGCCTTCTCCTTAGCTTTCTCTAAATCTTCCGGCGACCAATTTTTCTCTTTTGCAGCACGGTTTTCGCAAGTCTTGCAAAGCGACTCTAAAGTAGGTTTTATACGTGAATTATTTGCGTATGCATCCGAAACAGAGCCTCCTTCAAAAATCTCAGTAGTTCTGTCGCTCTTCAGATGCTGGCAGTCTTGATACAAGTGATATTTGGAGCCAGACTTTGTCCAATAAACATAGTCGCTACCCATAAGTTCTTTCACGTAATTAGAATCCTTAGTGTATTGCTCTACAGAAGGAGGATTAAAGTCTGTTCCAACCAAGCCTGCAGCTACCAATGCAGCTATAGCTATGCCACCAAGAATACCTTTCTGCTTGCCGTCTAAATTTTTGTTTGTAAAGATTACTATAACAAGTGGCAAAAATGCTATTATAGCGGTAAATAGTCCAAGTTGCGACTGCAAAAAGAATAAAAATTTATTCTTTTCCGAAGGCGGGTTCAAGCGATTTGACTTTTTCCAAAGTATAGAACCGACTATCGCTAAAACTAAGTCAATCGCTATAAGCATTATTACAAACCACATCTTTATTGGTACAACTTGTATAATATGCCTAATAGCAATGAGTTGAGCCACTATAGCCAAAACCCACAGTATAGCAGCAATGACGCGATTTCGAGTAGCTTTAGATTTATTTTCTTTTGTAGGCTTCCAAGTAGCCTTATTATCAGCATTAGCACTGCTATCTACACGAGTAATTTTCTTGTTTGTAGCCATTTTATTATCTATTTTTAGGTTAAAAAATTAAGGATTAAAGACAAAAATACATTTTTTTTGTTAAAAAACAAACAATTATAAATTAAGTTTGGGTGATATGTACATTACGGTTTGCAAACTTGTAGCAAACATGTAGTTTACGAAACAAATATACAATATTTATAAACAGAAAATACAATATTGATAAATAGGTTTTTTATGTGTTTCAATAAATCAATTAAATAGCACAGATTAAAAACAGTTAGCAATGTGATTACTCGCTGCTGAGTCTTTCAATTATTATTCCATTAATTGATTTGATGTCGTCGGGTATTTTTCCATTGTCGTTAATTATTACCGTGTATCCTTCTTCTATCATATCGGTAATTTTATTTTTGTCAGGGATATACGGATAAGCAGTGAGATTGGTATAAAACATTGCTTCAATCGGTTTGTCGTAATTTAACAACACTCCTTTAGAAATGTTTTTTTCGTTGAGCTTTCGTAAGTTAGCTACCCAAGCAGGGTTTCTGTTACTTTGCTCAAATGGTTTTACTCTTTCAATAGAGTAGCGAATAGGTAAAACAATCAACAATATTAGAATCAAATTGAAAACCCATTTCAACTTTCGGTTCTTTTTGTAATCGTTTAACATGTGGAAAAACTCGGCAGTCATCAGAAACAGAGCAGGAGAAATAAAAAGAACGTATGCCTGCATTTTTGTTTTTGGGATTGAGAAAAAGACTAGAGGGACTATAACCCATATAACTATTGCCAATCGTTTCAAGTCTTTAATGTTTTTTGCATACTTCCATAGATACCAAATCAATGGTAGGTAAATCAGCTCTCCGTAGTTTATTCTAATTCTGTCGATAAAATAGTAAAATGGTCCGGTTCTTCCTTCAAGAACTTCGGTTATGTGTTTTAAGTTGAAACTCGCTTCCCAACTTGCCTCAACGGGAAATGCCTTGAAGATGTACAGTTGCCACGGTAGAAAAATCAAACAGCAGGTAGCAAGCAAAATAATGAAATTGAAAATGATTTCTTTTGGTTTAAATTTTTCTGAGTCGAGTACAACCAATAGCCAGATAGGCAAAACAATTAGCGCCGGCAACCACTTTGATAAAATTGCAGCACCAATACTAACTCCCGCAAGAAGATTGAAAACCAATTTTTTTCTTTGTGCAAAAAGTATGCTGAATACAACCGCTAACTCAATGAAGAACAAAAAGAAAATGTCTATGTGGTCGGTTGCGACTCTTCCGGCGGTTAATTCTATTATCAATCCATTGATGGAAAAAAGGAAAGCTGTTAGATAGCCAACTTTTTTATTGCAGAAATAACTACCTATAAAAAATGCAAGCCAAATTCCTATTGTCGTCAGAATTCTTGAAGGAAGTCGCAATGCTATTTCGTTAACTCCAAACAACCACATACTTGCTGCCATTGTCCAAAGTGGTAACGGTTGTTTATGAACCCAAATATGATTTCCCGTCCAATTTTTGTAGTCGTATGGTAAAATCGGATTGTCGTAAAGTGTAGGTGTTAATGGGTGATTTATGAGATTTTTTGCAACAAGAGCGTGATAGCGTTCGTCCCATGGATGCAGGAAAAAATCGCATGAAGTGTAAACTCTAAGTGCAAGTCCGCAAATCATGAGTAAAATAACAGCAATTGTGAAATTATGTTTTGAATAATATTTCCACGAGAAATAGTATCCTATCGCACAAAACACAATAGTCGGTATGGAGTAGTATAGATCGTTCATTTAGTTTGTTTCAATAGCTACCAACGTATAATTTACGGAACAAATGTACAATATTTGTGAACAAAATACACAACACCAATAATCACAGCATCACTGCTTCACAATTTTGCTATATCCAATAATTTTATTTCCCGAAAAGATTTGAACATTATAAATCCCGTTTGGCAAATGACCTATATTTATTACTGTTTTGCCATTTGTATTTTCAGACAGGACTTCTTTTCCTGACATGTTGTGCAGTGTTATAGTTATTTCTCCTTCTGTGTCGACAACAAAGCTGTTGCAGGTTGGGTTTGGATAAATTGAAACACTTGGCGAAATATTTGGCAACTCTTTACCGAAAAATCCAGATATATTAAAATACTCATATAACGCCGTAACTTTGTAGCAATTGTAATATTGCCTCCAGACTTTCATATTATTATAATACAAATACAATTTACCGTCCGATTGTTGCCAGCTTCCACTTATCCATTCGTTTCTTTCTGCTAATGTACAGTTATTGTTTGCATCGTAGGTAAAATCAGATTTAGTATCATTAAACCAATTGCCTTCCCACTTTTGATATAAATCGGTCAGCAGGTTATTGTTAGCATCGTAGGTGTACGTGTTTTTAGAACTATTAACCCAGTCGTTTTGCCAACTTTGAGATAATTTAGTTAGCAAGTTATTGTTTGCATCGTAAGTATAATCAGATTTAGAATTATCAACCCAATCGCCTTGCCACTTTTGATATAATTCCGATACTAAGTTATTGTTTGCATCGTGGGTAAAAGTATATTTATAACTATTTATCCAATCACCGTCCCACATTTGAAATATTCTGGTTTGCAAGTTATTGTTAGCATCGTAGGTCATGGTATATTTCAGCTTATTATTCCAATCATTATCTAGCCACTCTTGAAACAATAATGACAGCATGTTGTTATTTTCGTCGTAGGTATAAGTCGATCTAAAGGTATTTACCCAAGAATTATTTTGCCATGATTGATCCAATCCAATTATCAAGTTGTTGTTGGCATCGTAGGTGTAGGTATAGTTGGAAGAGTTAACCCAACCGCCATCCCATGTTTGACTTAAAGACGTAAGTATGCTGTTGTTAGCATTGTATGTATAAGTATATAGTTCAGCATTAACCCAACCATCTTCCCACTCTTGATGTAATTGTGTTAGCATGTTATTATTTTCATCGTAGGTGAATGTATAAAGGTCGAAATTAACCCAAGCGCCATCCCATACTTGATATAATTGCGTTAGCATATAACTTTGATTGTTGTAAGTGCAAATTTCTCTATAATACGTGTTGGTAGTTCTGCGAACGTATATTGTATCGGGCTCCCACCAATCGATATTAGATTTGTGTTTGTTTACTGTAGGAGATTTTTTTTCAAGCAATTGTTCCCATTCAAAATTTGTGTTTTGCTTGCTTGGTTTTTTAAAAACCAAATTGTTTTGTGCAACGATGCTCAAGCTAAACATTAAGCATACTAAGAATAACGAGATAGTTGTTATTCTTGTAATTTTTGTTTTTAAAATTCTCGTGTTTTTCATAGTTTCGTTTTTTTTAATTATTAGTTTTACTTGGTTGGATGCAGAGCCTAACTTTGTTGATTTTCAATTAATCACGATGTTGGCAATAGGGATTATTATTACTTGTTGCGAAGGTACAATATTCTTAAACAAAAAACCAAATATTAGTATGTTTTTCTATTTTATTTTTGTATATGTTCCAATAAATCAATGAAATAAGAAGTATTGAAAACGGGTGGCAGTGAGAAATGTAGGGTATTCATAACACCAAATTATCAAACTGCAGTGCTGTTTGTTAAATGTTATATCTTTTAAATTTAGCGCTTTCTGCTCTATGTTTTTTATTGCGTGTTGGCAAGCGTTATTTTCTTATTCCTTCAACGTCGTAACTATATCCATAACCCAATCCGCCTAACCCACCAACATGAAATTTAATAGTATCAATGTGAACAAATTTGCCTGTATGTGAATAATGATAGCCTGACTTGGGTATTAACACCCCATTATCATCAATAAGCGATGTGATTTTTGTGTTTTGTTTGAATTCTATAGTGATTTTTTCGTTCTGATTTTCATTACTGTCGACACCAGAGAATAAATCATTATCGCTGTCAATTAATTCATACCTACGAATCACTCCATCATAGAAAGAAGTGTCATAAGTTGCTACTGGTTCAAAATGCATCCATGATTCTTTTATTACTTTAAAATAAAAATCACCAAGATATTTTATTCGAAAATCTTTTATTTCAATACTTATTTCAGCGTAATCACTTGCTCCTTTATCATCGTAGGCAATTGCTTTAATAGTATGAACTCCTGCATTTTCAAGTTTTGAACCATGCCAATCGTACTGATATGGTGGAGAAAAAAATTCCTTAACAATTGTATCATTGATTAATAAATCTACTTTTGTGACATATCCATCAGAATCTTTCGCGTCAACGAATATAGTCAGTACCGTGTCATGCTCAATTACGATGTTGTTCTCGGGTTGTATGAACCGTACAGTTGGGTTTAGATTATTTTTTTCTTTATCACAACTAAAGGAAATCAGTATGCTCAATAAAGTAAAAATAATAATTGGAGTTATTTTTATGTTTTTCATTTGCTTAGATATTTTTTGTAATCAGATTTTCTTAATGCCTGACAATACATGTTTTACGAAACAAATATACAAAATCCGTAAAAAGGAAACATAATGCTGGTGTTTTATTTATATTTATATTTTTGAAAGGTATGTTTGCCTAATCAGCGTAATTGTACCGTTGTTAGAGCTATCCAAACCTTTCCTTTCACCTACGTTGTTGTTTCTTCACACTGTTCTGTCTTCAAGTGGCGTAAACTTCTGCTCTGTACGTTGCAAGGTTCATCCCTACAGGTTTCTATGTTCTATGCTCGCTGTTTATACTGTCGGGAACAAAAGCTTTGGTAAGTATAAGCCTTTTAACATTAGTCCGTACTCTGCACGTTTAACAATATTGTTTCTATTTCATTTATTATTCGTCAACACTGGCTATAAAATAATACTCTTCATTAGTATTAAAATAATTTTCAAATTCAACCACCTTAATAGGTTGTTTGTTTTTAATAAAAGATTGAAGTGTGTACATTTTCAAACCTATTTCGTTCGATAAAAAATCGTATAAGTCGAGAGGAGAGGTTCCATAGTAGTCGCTGGCACCTTTTCCGCATTCAAATATAATTATAGGTTTGTTTGTTTTAAGCAAGTTTTTCGCACCTTTCAAAACTCCAAATTCTCCACCCTCAACATCAATTTTAATTAAATGAATTTTTTCGTTTGAAGGAATAATTTCATCTAAGGTTTTTAATTCTACATTTATTTCTTCAATTATCGGATTTGTAATGTCGTAACGTCTTCTTTTTATACCACTGTACGCCGGTGCATTTTTGACAAATTGAAACACTGTTTCACCACTATTATCCGAAATTGCATAGGGAAAAACCTCAGCTTTATTTCTGTATTTATTTTTCAAATCGTTAAACATATGGGGAATAGGCTCAAAAGCGTAGTGTTTCCCATCGGGTGCATAACTCAGCATTAAGTCTAATATTTCACCTTTATGACAGCCAACATCAATGCAATTACTGTTTCTTTTTAAATTTTTCCTTAATATTATCCTTGTAAGTCTGTCGTATTTAAGATTTTTGGTTAAATCTAAATGAAGAAATATCAGTATTTCCCTTAGAGTTTGCTTTATTAATGAAATAAAATGTCGTTTCACATCATAAGATTTTATGTTTTTCATATACTTTGCTTATTCGTATGCGTTAACAAATCTACCTAACCAACGTAATAGTACCACTGTTAGAGTTGTCCAATCCTTTCCTTTCGCCAACGTCGTTGTTTCTCCAAATCGTTCCGTCTCTGAAAGTAGCGTAAACTCTATACACATACACATCTTGCGGACAAGGTTTGTCTTTATATTTACCGTTCCAACCTTCTGCCGGTTCACCCTGACTTGTAAGTTTATTGCTGCTCCAAATCAGGTTACCGTGTTGGTCGTAAACTTCGGCTCTATACGTTGCAAGGTTCATTCCTACAGGCTTCCATATCCTTAGATCGCTGTTTGTACCACCGGGCACGAAAGCATTTGGTATGTATAAGCCTTTGAAAAGCAGAGTATATTTGGCACGTGCAGTGTCCACACAGCCGTATTCGTTGACAGATGCAAGCGTAATGGTGTAATCGCCGCTGTAATTGTAAGTGATTGTAGGTTCTTTTTCTTGTGAGAATGTACCGTTTCCAAAGTCCCAATAGTAGTTCTGAGCGCCTATGGTTCCGTTAATCATTTGTAATTTACCTTGTATTTTATCTACGTCTTTGTTCCATCTGAACGCACTTATAGGCGAACCGTAAACCGTAACGTATTTGTTTATACTATCTGTACAACCGTTGGTGTCGGCTACTGTTAAATTAACCTTGTAGCTACCCGGAGCTCCGAAATTGTATTGCGGTGTTCTTCCTTCCATGTAGGCAACTTCACCATTGCTACCTATCATAGTCCAACCCCAACTCACTAACTCAG
>JAQVEX010000051.1 GCA_028697555.1 Lentimicrobiaceae bacterium
TTTTCTAATCCGTCTTCATAGTCAACGGCTTTTTCTATAATCGCTTGTATGTACTTGCCGTACGGTCGCAACTTGATGTTGTTGGAATTGTATTTTGGTTTGCTAACTATTTTATTTTCTTTTGGGGCGGGTAACGGATATGGAAAATGAATATCAAGTTTGCCGTCCGACATAATATAAATATGGTCGTACAAAGTATGTTTATAATCTTCCTTTGATGCCACTTCGGTATTGAAAGAACTCATGATTTCAACCAACCGTTCGGTCATTTCTGTTCTAATCTTTTTGTCGGGTTCAGCTACTATTACGTTTACTATTTTTTGGAAGTTGCGTCCATATTCCGATATAATTAGCTTGTCGCGTGCGGTATTATATTCCATAAAGTGAGATGTTTAATCTTTTTAATTAGTAAGTTAAATTTGTGCGTTTGTGCAAAATTATAAAATAACAAATTCTATCTATACATAATGCTATATTTAGTTGGAGTAGGCAATAGTATTTATGTTTGATAACTCATAAATATTATAGTAATATAACATTTGTATTACTCGGCAAAGATAACACATTTTTTTAGTATAGCAAGAGTGTTTTTTGCACAACAGCGTGTTAATAAGTAAATTAATTTTCGATGTTTTTCAACGTTGAAAGAGCTGTTGTGAGATGAAAAATTAACCAATTAAACCTTTGTTGTCCGATAAATATCTTTAATTGCAAAGTTGCTCTTAGCTGTTGGCTCCTGGCTATTAGCTATGTTTGGCTAAAAGCTAAAAGCCAATGGCTAACGGCTAACAGCTAACAGCCAAAAGCCAAAAGCATAAACATAAGCCACAGAATGGCGTTCCATTTGCAAATACGTGATAATAAATTCAATATGCAGAGTTATTCTCTGTATTTAGAATCGATAATAATTGTAACGGGACCATTATTTGTGAAAGAAATATCCATATTTTCGCCGAAAACGCCTGTAGCTACTTTTAAATTACTTTCTGATTTTATTTTTTCGACAAACTCGTTGTACAAAGGAATTGCAATTTCAGGTTTCGAAGCTCTTATGTACGATGGTCTGTTGCCTTTTTTTGTACTTGCAAAAAGCGTAAACTGACTGACAACCATTATTTCGGCGTTTACGTCGGTTACCGACAAATTCATCACACCATTTTCGTCGTCGAAAATTCGCAGGCGACAAATTTTTCCGCTAAGCCAATCAATATCTTCGTGGTTGTCGGAATCTTCAATCCCAAGCAGGACAAGTAAACCGCCCGAAATAGCAGAATACACATCTCCATTAATTTTTAGTTCACAATTGCTAACTCTTTGGATAACAGCACGCATATTATTTCGTTTTTATTATTGTAATTCGCTCAAAATGTTTAAATAGTTGTTGTAGCGTTCTTCCGATATCAAATTTTCCTTCAATGCACTAATAACAGCACAATTAGGCTCGTGAATGTGTGTGCAATTGTTAAAATTACACTTGTGTGCAAATCGCCTAAATTCTGGATAACGCTCATGAAGTTCATCATCATCAAAATCTATAAGCCCAAACTCTTTTATGCCAGGAGTATCAATTATATAGGTGTTTTTCTTAATATAGTGCATTTCGGCAAAAGTTGTAGTGTGTTTGCCTTTATTGTGGTATTCCGAAATACTACCTGTTTTTAAATTTAAGTCAGGACATATTGAATTTAGCAAAGCCGATTTGCCGACACCGGAGTGCCCTGTAAAAAGGGAGATTTTTCCTTCTAACAAACCCTTTATTTCATCGATTCCGAGATTTGTTACAGTTGAAGTTGTTATAACATTGTAACCGACTTCGGTATATATTTTTTTCAATTGTAAATATCTTTGTTTGGCTTCATCGGTGTAAATATCGTATTTGTTAAAAACAATATATACAGGAATATGAAAAGCTTCGGCATTTATTAGCAATCGGTCGATGAAGCCGGTAGATGTTCTGGGCTGCATCACACTTGCTATTATAAAGAAGCAGTCGAAGTTTGAAGCAATAATATGCGAACTTTTAGAAAGTTTTGTAGCTCTTCGTTTCAAATAATTATCTCGTGGCAAAATTTCGGTTATAACTCCTTCGGACTTGTCGTTGTTGCAACTAAAAACAACTTTGTCGCCAACGGCGATAGGATTAGTACTTCTAATGTTTTTAGTCCTAAAATAACCCCTAAGCGTGCAAGTATATTGCTTTTCTTCCGAAGTTTCTACAATATAACTGCTACCAGTCGATTTTAAAACCCAACCCGAATGTTGCATACTTTTAGTTGTTAATTTTATAAATTTTGCCGGGCATACATTTGATAACACCTTTAAGCTCAAGTTCTAAAAGCAATCGCGATAAAACAGACAAAGGCATAGAAATATCTGCCATAATATTGTCGATTCCGGCATTTTCATTATTATTTATATAGTCGAAAACCTGCTTTTCTTGCTCGTTAAGCTGAACAAAAAGCTCTTTCTGAACAGTTTTCTTTTCTTTCCGTATCGACCAATTAAGAGCTTTAACGATATCTTCAGCGTTTTCAACTAAAGCTGCCACATTTCTTTTAATAATTGCATTACATCCTTGCGAAAATGTGTCATTAGTTTTGCCTGGAATGGCAAAAACATCTCTACTGTACGAAAAGGCTAATTCAGCAGTTATAATAGCTCCGCCTCTTTTGCCCGCTTCAATAACCAAAACAGCATCGCTCATGCCGGCAATTATTCTGTTGCGTTTTGGAAAATTTTCCTTATCGGGATTAGTTTCGCTAAAAAATTCGGATACTAAAGCCCCTGAATCAGTTATTTTGTCTGCTAATCGTTTGTTTAGTTCAGGATATATTCTATCTAAACCATGACCTAAAATTGCATAGGTGGTAAGATTATTGTCAAGTGCCGATTTATGAGCTTGTGTGTCAATGCCATAAGCTAAACCGCTTATTATTGTGGGGTTATAGGGAGCCAAATCTTGAATAATTTCTTTGCAAATGCTTTTACCATATTCGGTAGCATTACGTGTGCCAACAACAGCTAATACATGCTCGTGATTTTCAAAAGTGTTACCCTTGTGAAACAACAGTATGGGACTGTCGTTACAATTCTTCAAACGATAAGGATAATCTTTATCTAAATAGTAACTGACCTTGATATTGTTTTTGTTAATAAATTCTATTTCTTGTTCGGCACGCTCAAACACATTATGATTTATAATAGCATTAACTAATTTCGGACCAACTCCAGGTATCTTTCTAATAGCCGATTTTCTTTCTCTAAAAACGCCTTCTACTCCGCCACAATAAGCGATAAGTTGCTTTGCCGTTACGGAGCCAACGCCCGGAATTAACGTTATGCCAATTTTGTATAACAAATCATTCATCAGTGCAAAAATATAATTAATGCCCACATTAACAGCTTTTGCTAAGTAATTTTGTTTAAAACATGTTGTTATCTGCTATCATTAATGTAGTAATTCTTATTTTAAGGATGTTTTGCTAAAATAAGCATTTAAAAATCAATCAAATTTGCATTTTTTTTTGTTAATTCAGAAAATAGTTATACTTTTGCACTCTCAAATTTGAAAAATGTCCGATGGTGTAACGGCAGCACAAGAGATTTTGGTTCTTTTAGTCCAGGTTCGAATCCTGGTCGGACAACAAAGTTGAGGCATTAGCTTGCTTTGACGTTTAAGAGTAGATTTTAAAAAGTGTAGGGGGCTGCAGTCCCCTTTTTTTGTAAAAAAATATGATATCTCAAGAACAACTTATTAATTGGACAAATGATTGCATCAAAGACGAAAGCCTTTTTGTTGTTTCGGTAAAGATTAAAGACGACGACATAAGTGTTTTTATTGATGGCGACAACGGTGTTAGCATTGATAATTGCTCGGAAATTAGCTCTTGCTTGAATAAAATTTTAGAAGAAAACATATCCGACAATTATAACTTAACGGTTTCGTCGTACGGATTAGGCTCGCCGCTAAAATTAATAAGGCAGTACAAAAATCATATTAATGATGAAGTTGCGGTAGTATTGAAAAACAAAGAAAAAATTAGCGGTGTTATAAGCAAAGTTAATGATGAAAACTTTGAACTTATTGAAACCAAAAAAATAAAAAAAGAAATACAAACAATTACGCATTGTATCAATTACAACGACGTAAAAACAACAAAACAAATAATTAAATTTTAAATTGAAATAAAATGGCAGAAAACGAACATATCAATTTGGTTGATACTTTCGCCGAATTTAAGGAGTTTAAAAATATAGACAGAGAAGCGCTTATGCGTATTTTAGAAGATGTTTTCAGAAGTGTGTTGATAAAAAAATACGGTACCGACGAAAATATCGATATTATTGTAAACGTGGATAAAGGCGATTTGGAAATATGGCGTAAACGTTCAATTGTCGATGATGCCGATTTGGAAGATGAAACATTGGAAATTAAACTCTCGGAAGCTATAAAAATTGAGCCTGACTTTGAGATAGGAGAAGAAGTAATTGAGCCAATATATCTTTCCGAAATTGGTCGTCGCGAAATTCTTACTGTCCGTCAGATATTAGTCTCAAAACTACAGGAGTACGAAAAGGACATCATTTACCGAAAATACAAAGATAAAGTTGGGGAAGTTATTACCGGCGAAGTTTATCAGGCATGGAAAAATGAAGTTTTAATTCTCGACGATGAAGATATTGAACTTACACTTCCAAGAAGTCAGCAAATACCCGGCGACTTTTTCCGCAAAAACGACACTATCAGAGCCGTAGTTTACGATGTAGAAATGCGTAAAAATGTGCCAACAATAGTCTTGTCGCGTACAGCACCCATATTTCTCGAACGTTTGTTAGAATTGGAAGTCCCCGAAATTTACGACGGATTAATAAGCATTAAAAAAATAGTCAGACACCCCGGCGAAAGAGCAAAAGTAGCTGTTGAATCGTATGACGATAGAATTGATCCGGTTGGAGCATGCGTTGGTGTTAAAGGTTCTAGAATACATGGTATAGTTAAAGAACTTAGAAGTGAAAATATTGACATTATCAATTTCACAACCAACACGATTCTATACATTCAAAGAGCGCTTAGTCCTGCTAAAACAACTAAAGTTGTTATCGACGAAGAAAACAAAAGAGCAAACGTTTTTATGAAACCCGATCAAGTTTCTTTGGCGATAGGTAAGGGCGGACATAACATTAAACTTGCAGGCGAACTTACAGGTTATGAAATAGATGTATATAGAGATTCGGATAACGATACCGACTTTGAAGACGTTGAATTACAAGAGTTTAGCGACGAAATCGAACAATGGATTATTGACGACCTTAAGAGCATAGGTTGCGATACCGCAAAAAGTGTTTTGGAACTCAGTGTCGAAGAACTCGTTAGAAGAACTACTTTAGAAGAAGAAACTATTATTGAAGTTAGAAAGATTTTAAAATCGGAATTCGAATAAAAATCGTTCACTTTTTTAACAAAAATTAAAGTAATTTACAAATAAAGGTTTAATTGTATTACCTTTGCAAAATATTTAAAATAAATATAGAAAAGAATAGAGTATGGCAGAAGCATACAAGACAGTTAGATTAGGAAAAGCCGCTACAGAATTCAATGTAGGAGTTGATAGAGTTATTGACCTTTTGGTGAAAAATGGTTTCGAAGAGGAATTTAACTTTAACACTAAGCTTACAGCTGAAATGTATGCTCTTTTGGCAGAGACTTTCGCTCGCGACAAGGTTGCTAAAGAAAGCGCTCAATCAATTAAACTCGAATACACCGAGCTAAAAGATAAGCAAAAGGAAGAGAGTGCTGAGAAAACAAAAGAAACCAAAGAAGTTGTCGACGAAACTCCAGCCGAACCTACCAAAGAAGTTAAAGCTGCCAAAAAGAAAGAGGAAACGCCTAAGTCGGATGCGCAACCCGAAACAGATGTAAAGCCCGACGATAGCAAAGAAGAGGCAGAAAGCAAACCAAAAACTCAAACCACAAAGAAAAAAGCTACAGTAAGCAAAAAAGATAAAGAAAAAACTGAAGTTGCTACTCCTGATACAGAAGATGCTAAATCTGCTACACCAGCTGCTGATAAGGCAGAACAGGAAAAACCAGAAGTTGTTGCCGATACAGATAAAGTTGATGGTGAAGCTACTGACGAAACTGTGATTGTTGCTGCAGAATCGGAAAGCATTGAGACAATTCGCGGACCAAAAGTATTAGGTAAAATTGATATTGATCAATTTGCCAAACCTAAGGGAAAAGCAAAACCGGAAAAGAAATCGGCGAAAGAAGTTGCTAAAGCTGAAAAGGTAGATAAAAAAGCTGAAAAAGCTGAAAAAGTTGAAGAAAAGGATTTAGAAAAAGATAAACAAGCTACTGAAGAAAAGGCGGAAGTTAAGGCAACTGAAAAAGAACCGGCAGAAAAACCCGCACCGACTCCCATTTCACAACCTGGTGTTTATTCTAAAGATGATGACAATTTTATCAAAACACGTTTCAAAAAATTAGAAGGACCGAATATTATCGATAAAATTGAATTACCCGAAAAGCCTAAAACGTCAAGAAAACCTGTAGCTTCATCTTCGGATGCCGACGATAAGAAAGGTAAAAAACGTAAACGTAAAAGAGTTAGCAAAACTAAAGTCGATACGACCACTGTTACGCCAATTAGTAACGATACAGCCGTAAAAGAAAAAGGCAAACATAAAGAAAAGCCTTCGAGCAGAAGAAAATCAAGAGAAGAGCGTAAGCCCGAACTAACCGACGAAGAAATCCAAAAGCAAATTAGCGAAACACTTCAACGTTTGAGTGGAACAACAAAATCTAAATCGTCGAGGTATCGTCGTGAAAAACGAATAGCCGCACATCAGCAGAAGCAAGAAGAACTTGCACAACAAGAATCGGAAAGCAAAGTGCTTAAAGTAGTTGAGTTTATTACCGTCAATGATTTGGCTAACCTTATGGACGTGCCTGTTACCGAAGTTATTTCAAAATGTATGAGTTTTGGCGTGTTTGTTTCAATAAACGAACGTTTAGATGCCGAAACCATTACTATATTAGCCGATGAATTTGGCTTTAGCGTTGAATTTGCCAGCACCGATATTCAGGAACTTGCAATTGTTGAAGAAAACGTTGGCGACCCGACAAAGGTTACTTCGCGTACACCTATCGTTACTGTAATGGGTCACGTCGACCACGGTAAAACTTCTCTGCTTGACTATATCAGAAATGCCAACGTTGTAGCAGGCGAAGCCGGTGGAATTACACAACACGTTGGAGCTTACGAAGTTAAGTTAAAAAGTGGTAACAAAATCACATTTATAGATACTCCCGGTCACGAAGCCTTTACAGCTATGCGTGCTAGAGGTGCCAAAGTAACCGATATTGTTATTATTGTTATCGCTGCCGATTCCGGCGTTATGCCCCAAACCAAAGAAGCTATAAACCATGCTAAGGCAGCAGGTGTGCCAATTATTTTTGCTATAAATAAAATAGATGTGCCTGAGGCTAAGCCTGAAAAAATAAAGGAACAGTTATCCGAAATGAATATTTTGGTTGAAGATTGGGGCGGAAAATATCAAAGTCAGGAAATATCAGCTAAGAAAGGTATAAACGTTGATTTATTACTCGAAAAAGTATTGCTTGAAGCCGAAATGCTAGAGCTTAAAGCTAATCCTACGCTTTTGGCGTCGGGAACAGTTATAGAGGCTATGCTGGATAAGGGTAGAGGATATTTGTCGAAGTGTATTGTCGAAGACGGAACACTTAGAGTTGGCGATTTTGTTGTAGCCGGTACTGTTTGCGGAAAGATAAGGTCGATGTTTAACGAAAGAAACGCACAAGTAAAGGAAGTTTTGCCGGGTTCGCCAATATCAATACTTGGTCTTAACGGAGCACCGCAGTCGGGCGATAAATTTATAGTTATGCGCGACGAACGCGAGGCAAAAAACCTTGCCAATCAGCGTTTACAACTTTCTCGAGAAGTCGGTTTACGCACACAAAAACATGTTACCTTAGACGAAATTGGAAGACGTATCGCAATAGGCGATTTCAAAGAGCTTAACCTTATTGTTAAAGGTGATGTCGACGGCTCTATCGAGGCTTTATCAGGCTCATTGTTACGTCTGAGCAATCCTGAGGTTCAAGTAAATGTTATACACAAAAGTGTTGGTGCTATTACCGAAAGCGACGTTTCCTTAGCTATAGCCTCTAACGCAATTATTATAGGTTTCCAAGTAAGACCTACTCCAAATGCACGACGATTAGCCGAAAAGGAAGAAATTGATATCAGAATATATTCAATTATTTATTCGGCTATTAACGAAATTAAGCAAGCCATCGAAGGTATGCTTGCTCCGGAAATTGAAGAAAAAATCGTATGTAACATCGAAGTCAGAGAAGTATTTCATATATCAAAAGTGGGTACAATTGCAGGATGTATGGTGCTTGACGGAAAAGTTAACCGTAATACCAAAATCAGAGTTATTCGCGATGGTATAGTTATTCATACCGGAACATTGGGCTCACTCAAAAGGTTTAAAGACGACGTTAGAGAAGTTTCCGCAGGTTACGAATGCGGACTCAATATTGCCAATTTCAACGATGTAATTGTCGGCGACATTATCGAAGGGTACGAAGAAATTGAAATAAAGAGAAAACTGTAACAACTACGGGGTTCGGGTTGCGGGGTTCGGGTTGCGTGTTGCGTGTTGCGTGTTGCGTGTTAGTTTTGAGTAGAGAGTCAGAAGTTTTGAGTTAAAATTTGGTAATTCTAATTTCTAATTTCTAATTTCTAATTTCTAATTTCTAATTCTAGAAGCTAAGAGCTAAGAGCTAACAGCCAATTTTACCTATCCGACAGTAATAAAAAAACCATTTTTACTTAATAATGGTAATAATTCTTGTAGGATTATTATTTTTGGATTTGTTTTCTACATTTAAAAATTTTAATTACCAAACTGAAAGTTATTATTAATGCATAGCGAATTGTTAAGTCAGTTAAATGAAACTCAACAAGAGGCGGTAAAATGTACCGAAGGTCCTGTTATAATAGTAGCCGGAGCCGGTTCCGGAAAGACACGCACCCTTACTTACAGAGTTGCATATCTTTTACAAAAAGGTGTAAGTCCGTTCAATATTTTATGTTTGACCTTTACCAACAAAGCCGCCAATGAAATGAAAACTCGTATAGTCAACCTTGTTGGAAGTGAGGCTCGTTACGTTTGGATGGGGACTTTTCACGCCGTTTGTGCTCGCATACTCCGAACAGAAGGCAAACTATTGGGTTACACTCAAAACTTTTCCATATACGACACCGATGACAGTAAAAATCTGATAAAAAGCATTGTTAATAGTTTAGAGCTTGATATAAAAACTTATCAGCCACGCGAAGTGCTTAACAGAATTTCGGGAGCTAAAAATAATTTGATTTCTCCGGCGGAATACATTAATAATAGCGAAATATGGGAATACGACAGAAATACCAAGAAGCCATTTATCGGAAAAATTTACGAAATTTATCAGGCTCGTCTTTTTAAGTCGCAAAGCATGGATTTCGACGACCTTTTGTTTAATGTAAATATTTTGTTGAGAGATTTTCCGGAGGTATTGTATAAATATCAAGAAAAATTTAAGTACATATTGGTCGATGAATATCAAGATACAAACTTCTCTCAATACCTTATAGTTAAGCAATTGGCTAAGCGCTATCAAAATATTTGCGTTGTAGGCGACGATGCTCAAAGTATATACGCATTCAGGGGAGCAAATATTCAGAATATTTTAAACTTTAAAAACGACTATTCCGACTACAACCAGTTTAAGTTAGAACAAAATTACAGGTCTAGTTCAAATATTGTTAAAGCTGCCAATAGTATCATTGAAAAAAATAAAAATCAGATTAAAAAAACTATTTGGACTGAAAATGAAGAAGGCGATAAGATTAGGATAGTAAAATGTGCTTCCGATAAGGAAGAAGGAACGTTTATTGCAGGTGCTATTTTCGAAAACAAAATGAACAAGCAATTGCTTAACAGCGATTTTGCAGTCTTGTACCGTACCAATGCCCAATCGCGTTTAATTGAGGAATCGCTACGCAAATTAAACATACCTTATCGCATTTATGGCGGAGTTTCTTTTTACTCGCGAAAAGAAATAAAAGACCTTTTGGCTTATTTCCGACTTGCCGTTAACCCGCACGACGAAGAGGCTATCAGCCGTGTTATCAATTATCCAACGCGAGGTATAGGAAATAAAACTATTGAAACTCTCAAGTTAGAGGCTGAAAAAGAAGAAATTACATTTTGGAATTATTTAATTGATTTTTCCAAGTATGAAAATAAACTTACGCCACGAGCTTTTAACGCTGTTAAAAAGTTTGTAGAAATGATTCAAAGTTTTTCGGCTCTTATGTTCACTCTCGATGCTTACAATTTGGCAATGCACATTGCTAAAACCAGCGGTTTGTACGCCCACTTTGATAGCGACCGCACTCCCGAGGGAGTTAGTCGTATGGAAAACGTTGAATCCTTGTTCAATGCCGTTCAGGATTATGTTGATAGCAACAGCGATGAACTTACAGGCGAAATTTCTATAGAAAATAAAAACTTGGGAGCTTTTATGCAAGAAGTAAGTCTGCTTACCGACCAAGATACCCAAGATAAAGACGACGATGATAAAGTGTCGCTTATGACAATACATCAGGCAAAGGGATTGGAATTTCCGCAGGTTTTTATTGCAGGTGTCGAAGAAAATTTGTTTCCTTCGTTTATGTCAATTGGCGATAGAGACGATTTGGAAGAAGAACGCTGTTTGTTTTACGTTGCGGTTACTCGAGCCGAAAAAAATGTAGTTATTTCTCACGCCGAAACCAGGTATCGTTGGGGCGAGCTTGTACTTGCCGAGCCTAGTCGCTTTATTGATGAGATTGACACTCGATATGTCGATGACCTATATCTGAAACTTAATGAATCGGAGAGTAAAACTCCAAAATTCATGAGGAAAATCTCAGGTAAAAGCGATGATGCTTTTATTGAAAAAGCCGAAGAAAAAACTGCCAAATATGATAGCAAAATTGCTGATATTTCAGAAATTAAAGAAGGAATGCAGGTTAAGCATAATAGCTTTGGAGTAGGCGAGGTTATTAAGGTTGAAGGTAGCGGAGCTAATGCCAAAGCAAAGGTTAATTTTAAAGCAGTGGGTGTTAAACATTTATTGCTTAGATTTGCAAAGTTAGAAATTGTTAAGTAAAAAATATTATGAACAGCATAGGCAGTATTTTCCGATTAACAACTTTTGGCGAATCGCATGGAGTATGTGTAGGAGGTGTTATTGACGGCTGCCCTTCGGGGATAGTGATTGATATTGAAAAAATAAACCAAGAGTTGGAATATCGACGTACAGGAGCCTCTAAGCATAGTTCTCAGCGTAACGAAACAGACAAAGTGCAATTTTTGTCTGGTTTGTATAATAATACTACTTTGGGTACGCCAATAGCCTTTATCATCAATAATACTGATGCACGTAGCAGCGACTACGACGATATAAAAGATGTTTTCAGACCTTCGCACGCCGACTATACTTACTATAAAAAATACGGCATCAGAGATTATAGGGGAGGAGGCAGAGCATCGGCACGTGAAACAGCTGTGAGAGTAGTTGCTGGTGCTATTGCAAAACAAATTTTAAATAAAAAAAATATAAACATAACAGCTTGGACTTCTTCGATAGGAAATATTACCGATACAAACATGTACGGTTTCTGCGATAGGTCGGATATTTATAATAGCACATTCAGAAATCCTAATCGCGATTTCAACACTATAGCTGAAGCATTAATCTCCGAACTGAAAGCTGAAAAAGATACAATTGGAGGTACTATTTCCTGTGTTGTCGAAAATGTGCCTATTGGCTTGGGCGAACCGATTTATGATAAAGTTCAAAGCCGTGTTGCAGCTGCGATATTCAGTATAAATGCAGTCAGAGGGTTTGAGTTTGGTAAAGGTTTTGAAGCTGCCAAAATGCTTGGCTCGCAACATAATGATTCCTTTTATCTCGAAAACAACACAATAAAAACCAAAACCAATAACGACGGCGGAATACAAGGCGGAATAACCAACGGCAACGATTTGTTTTTCAGAGTAGCCTTTAAACCTATTTCTTCAATTGGAATAAAACAACATACCGTCGACGAAAACAACACCGAACGAGAAATTTGCATAAAAGGTCGCCACGACGTTTGTCCAGTTCCAAGAGCTGTTATTGTAGTTGAGGCTGTTGTGGCTATTACGTTGTTGGATTTATTTTTACTAGGTAACAATAAGCCTTTAGCTTTTAGCCATTAGCCATTGGCAATGTACAATTATTAATTAATTGCTAATTCTTCATTGATAATTGCCCCGCAACCCGAAACACCATTTCTAATTTCTAATTTCTAACTTCTACCTTCAAAAAAAACCATCACCCATCACTAATCACTCACCACTCACCACTCACCACTCACCACTCACCACTCACCACCAATCACCAATCACCAATCACCAATTGATTCGCCTTCCGAAATATTAATATTGTTTATATTTAAATGCTTTCTGGTATTGTTTAAAAATAGGTCGAAGGCAACTTTTTGATTTTTTTCAACTATCGTATCGTTATCAATATACCACGAAGGTAAAATGTTGTATTTTTTCGAATTAGTGTCAGCAGCTATGTTAACCCAAGTTAGGTAATAGTTTGCATTTTTAATGTAAGACAAATTTCCCTTTTTCTCAATTTCAATTTTAACCATAGCACCGCCGTCAGTATTTATTTTCCTTTGGTTTGAAACAAAATTTCCGAGCGACCAAACTACAAGTTTATCTTTCTCATTGATATTGTTTCTTTTATGCCAAGCCATGGGCTGAACAACGTGTGGGTGCGACCCGATAATAATATCTACACCGTTATCGAACAGAAAATTTGCGGTTTTTATCTGAGATGAATCCGGTAAAAGCTGATATTCGGTTCCCCAATGTATATAAACGATTATTTTATCAGGTTTCAGGAGTTTGGCAGTTTCGATGTCGTTCCGAATAGAATCGTAGTGAATTAAATTTACCATAAGCGGACTTGGAACAGGCAATCCATTTGTGCCGTAAGTATAATTTAAAAGAGCAATTTTAATATCGTTTTTATTGATTATTAAAGGATGTTTTTCGTATTTATCGTTGTAGTCAAGGTAAGTGCCGATGCGTTCAACATTCAAGCTGTCTAAAACAGCAATAGTCCTTCTTATGCCTTTTGCACCTTTGTCGCAGGAGTGGTTGTTGGCAGTAGAAATAATATCTACACCCGAATTAATAAGAGCCGGCACTATGGCATCGGGAGCGCTGAATTGCGGATAGCCACTGTACGGTTTGCCAGCGAGTGTGGTTTCTAAGTTAACTATGGTAAAATCGGCGGAACTAAGTAGCGGTTTAACGTGTTTAAAGCAATGGTTATAATCGTATTCGTCGTCGCCGACTTTAGCCGAAGTTATTTGAGGCATGTGCTGCATAATGTCGCCCACGAACATGAGACTTACTTTGTTGGCAACATCGCTATTGTTAGTATCTGCTGCCAAATGTCGCTTCTGACCCAATGCAGTGTAGTTAACAACAAATAGCAACAAAAGTAATAATGCAAAACGTTTTTTCGTCATAAATCTTTTTTTTGCAAAGTTAATTATTACTGTTAGATAAAACATTGAAATAAACGCCGTTGATTATATTGAAGCATATGTATTTAGCCTTTAGCCTTTAGCTTTTAGCCTTTAGCCTTTAGCCTTTAGCCAAACTTAGCCAATAGCCAATAGCCAACAGCTAATAGCTAATCGTAACCCTTATACTTCCCCATTTATGGGATAATCCGTTTTTAAACTCAGGACTTATATACGTTTGAGCAATTTCTATACCCAAAATGTTTTTATAACTGAAATGAATACCAAATTCGCCGTAGGCAACAAATTTGCATACATCGCTGTACTTTATGGTATATACATTTGAAGGGTTAATAACTCCGCCTTGTAGCAACGCGTTGTAGCCAACCACATACAATTTAGGTTTCAGAAAAAAGTTAATGTTAAACTTATTACCACTGCTTGTGCTAGTGTAATCCGATTTGTATTTGCCGAAAATAAAATTCACTCCCAAATTCAAATTTGTTTTCAAAGTACTGAGCTCTGCGTTGCTTTCGGCGCTGAAGTCTATTAAGTTAGAATTGACAAATGTTTTCTTATATCCTAAGCCGTAGCCTATAATAATATCCGACTTTAATTGTGATTCCCAGCCTAATGGAGGGTCGTTGGTTGGAAATATATGGTGTATAGTTGATTGTAAATATGCTCCGGGCGAGTACGGACCTAAATAACCCAATTGAAATCTTGATGAGAATACGGTTTTATTTTGAGAGTTCGCATTTATCTTATCATAAGTAAAATATAAAGTTGACGAGTACGGACGGTCGGAGCTTAAGTCAGGATAAATTCTGGTGTCGGATGGTGTGTACATGTTTTGTACAATGTGAAGTCTGTACGTAACATAAGCATCCTTGCGGTATGGTATCATTAAGGAATTAATTTTCCACAAACCTAACATTGGCGACTGCGTGCCAAGCGTTATGCCGTTTGTGTAATAGCGGTCGGTGTTGGGGTGGGTTATCAGGTCGTTTTCAAAACTTACAAAAAAGTAACGCTCAGTTTTTGTTTTATGAATAACCCACTCTATAGGCAACGATTTCAACGACTCCGTACTTTTTACAGTGTTGTCAAATTCGTAATCGCTTACTATGCGTTTTACTTTTTTTATATCCCTGAAATTGTCGCGATGAATAGTGTCGGTCAATTGCTTTTGGTTCGATGTAGTAGTCTTTGGTTTTATAATCTTTTTAGCACGATTTTTTTGTTTTGGTGGAATAATTTTGTTGGAAGAAGTAAAATTCATTTTTCCGAATTTGTCAACAACAACACAATCGTGATTTACGAATGTAATATGTGTCGGAGTATCATTAACATCAACAACAATGAGAAGAATGCTTTTCTTGTCGGTAAAATAAACATTATCAATTGTACTTGTTTTTTTGTTGGCTATGTACGAATAAAAAAAACTTTTATTTGATGTAATAATGCTGTTTGAAGTAATAAATAAGGTATCGGTTGAACAAAAATTTGAAGAATAACGTGTTTTCTGTCCATCTTCACTACAAGACGACAATAAGGAAATTGTGAGAAACAACATCAAATATTTTTTCAACAACGACATTCTGAGCAAATTGCTTTAGTTACAATTTATTGTACGGATTAAAGTAAGAACCCCTGTCGTCGGGCATACTTTTCCAACGCTTGTGCGACCATATCCAATATGCGGGTTCTTCCATAATTTGTTTTTCCAATTCTTCTACGTAAAGTCTTGTTATTTCTTGTTTAGGCAAATCTTTGGGAGTATCCGAAATTTTTTTGTAATACAATTGGTAGTAACCCCTTTTCATCTTCTTAATTGACAATAAATAAGTAGGGATATTATATTTTCTCGAATAAATTTCGGGACCCGAAAACCATGATGTTTCTTTGTCCAAAAACTTTTTCCAATACGAAAATCTTATAGCAGTCGGATACTGGTCGGCAACCAAATAAAACAAATGAGGCTTATCTGTGTGTTTTTTAAAAGCCCTTGAAGTTTCTTCAGTAGGAACCATAATAGTACTGTATTTCGACCTGGATTTTTTCATTTGTTTATCTATCCAAATATTTGAAATTTTGTGATAAACAATTACTGCGGGGTAATTAAACTGAAAACCTGGCGCTGTAGTTCCCCATTCCCAATTATTGTAGTGGTATGCCAATACCAATATGCTTTTGTTCGTTGCTGCAATTTGTTTGTTAATTTCGTCGCTATTAACAACTTTGTACCTTTTTTTCATTGTTTCAACACACATGCTACTTGTCTTGAAACTCTCCAATGTTAGGTCGCACAAATGGCGATAGTATTTTTTTTCAATGGCAATAATTTCGCTCTTGCTTTTATTTGGGAAAGAACTTGTTAAGTTATACCTTACAACCTTGCGCCTATATCTTATTACCCAATATACAATCGGATACATCATATCCGACAGTATATACAATAATTTAAAGGGAACCAAAGACAGAAGTTTGGAGAAGATTCCGTAAAAAATAAAGGATACAAAAGATAAAATTTTCATTAGAGTAGGGAAGTGTGTTAGTAAATAAATCTGATGCCTGCTCCCACGCCCGGACGCTTAGAAGTGTAGCCTTCTAAGTTTACTTTTAAGTAATGGGCTGTAACGTATGGCTCAACACAAATTACATTGTTGAAAATAAAAGAAACTCCGCCTTGCAAATTAGTGCCAAATCCTATGCCACCCTGATAAATTTCAAACTCTTGCATGCCTGTATTTGGTACGTACGGATTATTGCCATATATGTTTATCATAGAATATTCCCTGTTGCCAATGTACACAAATGATTTGAGCACTTTGGTGCTGTTTAGGTTAAATCCTGCAGATAAAAAGTACTTTAAATTGTCATGTTTAATGAAATTTCTTCGAATGGAAATATCAATATATACACGACGTTCAAGTCCTTGAATAGAGAATAATCTTATATCATCGAAAGTAGGATAGGGCTTTGGATTAAAATTTATGGAAATAGCATCTTTAACTTTGAGTTTCAAATAGCTGAACTGCATGGTAATAGAATATAAATCATTGAAATTATATTGCATAAACAAGCCTGGGCTAACTGCAAAATTATATTTCATATTTTGTGGCAAATCGCCTAATACCATGGTATCGTATACAGTAGAGCCGGGCTCATGTTCATTAAAGTAATTCTTTATTTCCTGATACCAATAATAATTATCAAAAACATACGAGATTTTATTTTCATTTTTCTCACTTCCGTTGTAGTAGTTTGCCGTGTACGGCGAAACGTAATATCCGGCAAAATTAAGACCTAAATTCCAACCGCGAGCGCTTTGCATATCTTGCGAAAAACTTCTATAGCAAACTAATAGCAGAAGTAACGTCGTGTATAAAAATGTTTTTTTATTCATTTTCGTCAGTGGTAAAAGACAAAGGTACAAAAATGTGCTAATTCATAATTTTTTAATCGATAAAGTTGGTTTAAAATAGCAAAGCGACTACTTTTGTGCCTGTTATTAAATAAAATTAAAACTAAAGATGAATAATACTGACAAGAAAAAATATATATTACTGCTAATAACCCTTGTGTTAGCATTTGTTGTAATAAAAGAACTGCGACCTTATTTTAGCGGTTTTTTAGGTGCTATTACTTTGTATGTACTGTTACGACCTCAATTAAAGGCTCTGACTGTAAAGCGAAAATGGGGAAAGTCTCTTGCTGCAACATTTTTAACTCTCGAAGCTTTGCTTTGCTTTTTGATACCCATATCCGGAATAGCATTCTTAGTCGTCGATACGTTGTCGGGCGTATCTATAGATACGGTGATGATAAAACAAAGATTAGATACCTTTATACAGCAATTAGAACTTAAAACAGGTATTGAAATTTTTACTCCCGAAAATATTAAGTTTGTCTCCAAAATAGGCGGAAATTTAGTTCAGGCATTAGTCTCAAGTTTGTACTCACTAATTATTAATATTGTGATTATAGTTTTCGTGCTGTTTTATATGCTTTATCAAAGCGAAGCTTTTGAAAACTTAATCAGAGATATTTTACCTTTTTCTGAAAACAATAAATCTTTACTTGTTAAAGAAACACAATCGATTATTTTGGCAAATGCAATAGGAATCCCGCTATTGGCAGTCATTCAAGGCATTTTTGCATATTTGGGCTACAAAATTTTCGGAATCAATAGTGCCTTACTATACGCTATACTGACAGGTTTCGCTTCTTTAATACCTGTTGTAGGAACCATGGCAGTGTGGGTGCCGCTTGTAATCGTCGAAGTTGTTGCTGCCAACTATCTTGGAGCCATAGGCTTAACCATATACGGACTTGTTGTTATAGGCGGAGTTGATAATGTTGCCAGATTTATCTTACAAAAACAATTGGCAGACATACACCCGCTCATTACGGTTTTTGGGGTTTTACTTGGTATTCCAATGTTTGGTTTTTGGGGATTAATTTTCGGACCTTTGTTAATCTCCTTGTTGTTCTTGTGTATAAATTTGTACAGATACGAATATATCCCAAACTCAAAGTGCAATCCGTTTTTGGCAAGTACGAAGAAAAAAGAGACCAAACATTATATTGATTTTCATAAGCTGTTTAGGAAGAAGAGTAAAAGATAGTGAATGGTGAATGGTGAATGGTGAATGGTGATGAGTGATGAGTGATGAGTGATGAGTGATGAGTGATGAGTGATGAGTGATGAGTGATGAGTGATGAGTGATGAGTGATGAGTGATGGGTGATGAGTGATGAGTGATGAGTGATGAGTGATGAGTGATGAGTGATGAGTGATGGG
>JAQVEX010000052.1 GCA_028697555.1 Lentimicrobiaceae bacterium
CTTGCAAAGAAATGTTCTCTTTGGTTGGAGGAGTAAGGTCGTCGGGGTCTTTTTCTACAAATTTAAAAGCATCTATTTTGTTAAAAACAGTAATAACGGGTTTGGTATTGCATTCTATTTCTTTCAAGGTTTCATTAACAACCTGAATTTGTGCCTCAAAATTTTTGTGCGAAATATCAACAACGTGCAAAAGCAAATCGGCTTCCCTAACTTCGTCAAGTGTCGATTTAAAGGACTCGACAAGACTGTGAGGCAGTTTGCGGATAAATCCTACCGTATCGGAAATTAAAAAAGGCAGGTTTTCAATTACAACTTTTCTGACCGTAGTATCTAAGGTTGCAAACAGTTTATCTTCGGCTAAAACATCGCTTTTGCTCAAAGCATTCATTATGGTGCTTTTTCCGGTATTTGTATATCCCACTAAGGCAACTCTAACAAGCGATACGCGGTTTTTTCGCTGTGTAACTTTTTGTTTGTCGATATTGGCTAATTTTTCTTTAAGCGAAGCTATTTTATTGCGGATAATACGTCTGTCCGTTTCAATTTCTTTTTCGCCGGGACCTCTCATACCAATACCGCCGCGTTGTTTTTCCAAGTGAGTCCACATTCGGGTAAGTCGTGGCAAAAGGTACTGATACTGTGCAAGTTCAACCTGAGTGCTGGCTGTTGCGGTGCGTGCATGTTTGGCAAAAATATCCAAAATAAGAGTTGTCCTGTCAATTACTCTGCAATCGACTTCTCTCTCAATATTACGCGTTTGCGTAGCTGAGAGCTCATCGTCAAAAACCAATAAATCAACCTTTGCTGCCTTGATGTATTCTTTTATTTCGGCAAGTTTGCCGCTACCGACAAATGTTCTGATATCCGGTGATGCAAGTTTTTGAACAAATTTCTCAACAGGTTCGGCTCCGGCTGTTTGTAGCAAAAAAGCCAATTCGTTTAAGTTGTCTTCCGATGTGTATTCGTCGTCTTTCGAGGTTATTACACCCACCATTACGGCTTTTTCAGGTTGCATACGTTTATTTTCGTGTATATTGTATTTTAGTTCCACAAAAATAATAACATTATTGATATTTCTGTTATAGTTTTGCAGTCAAAAGTTGTACAAAAGCTTTATTTATGGATTTTTCTGAAATACACATCAACGATTACGACTATAATTTACCCGAAAGTAAAATAGCTTATAAAGCTGTTACGCCGCGTGATACGTCGAAATTGCTTGTTCGTGAAAACAATAAAATTTACGACGACAATTTTTATAATGTGCATAATTGGTTGCCCGAAAACACTATGCTGATTTTGAACAACACTAAGGTTTTGCAGTCGCGGCTTAGATTTAAAAAACCGACCGGAGCCGAAATAGAAGTATTTTGTCTTTCGCCGTATCCCGAAGAAATTACTTTTGACGAAGTACTTGTGCAGACGGGTTCAGGCAGTTGGAAATGTTTTGTGGGAAATGCAAGACGATGGAAGCAAGAAGACCTTAAAGCCAAAATTTTGGTACAAAATAGCGAGGTTGAAGTTGTCGCTCGCATGGGTGAAAGAATTGGCGATGCTTTTTTGATTCATTTTTCGTGGAATAGTAGTACAATTACTTTTGCCGATATACTTTCGGCTTTCGGCGATATTCCTTTGCCTCCGTACATAAAAAGGCAAACCGTAAAAGAAGACAAATACACTTATCAAACTGTTTACGCTCAGAGTTTGGGGTCGGTGGCAGCACCCACAGCCGGCTTGCATTTTACTGATGAGGTTTTTGAGAGATTGAAAAACAAAAATATTATTCCAACTTATGTAACTCTTCATGTAGGAGCCGGCACTTTTAAACCAGTTGGCGAACAAGGCGTAGGCAAACACATTATGCATAGCGAATACATCGAAGTGCCTATTGATGTTATTAGAGCAATTATTGAGAACGATACATCAATAACTGCTGTAGGGACTACTACGGTAAGAACTCTTGAAAGTGTTTATTGGCAAGGAGTTTATTGGATTTGTAATGAAGTCAAAAATCCTTTAATGAATGTAAATCAGTGGATGCCTTACGAATTGCCAGATAATGTTAGCGTTAAGGAGTCTTTGAGCAAAGTAATTGAGGTTTTGGAAAAATATAACTTGAAATCTTTAAAAGGTTACACTTCGTTGATGATTGTGCCGGGTTACAAATACAGAATTATCAAGCGTTTGATAACAAATTTTCATCAACCAAAAAGCACTTTGTTGTTGTTGGTTTCGGCATTTATAGGCGATGGCTGGAAAGATGTTTACAATCATGCTTTGGCAAACGATTATCGCTTTTTAAGCTACGGCGATGCGTGTTTGTTTACCAACCAAAGCAAATAAAAAATCAGTTTTTCGGTTATCGTAAAAATAAGTACTTTTGGAGATGAAATAAAAATAAAAGCTATGTCAGAATTAACGAAAGGTATTTGTACGGTAGGTGTTTCGCCTATTCGCAACGATAATTCTCATGCATCAGAAATGGTAAGTCAGTTACTTTTTGGCGAAACATTTTCGATATTGGAAACGGATACCGAATTTATAAAAATAAAAGCCGATTACGACTCTTACGAAGGTTGGATATCGGCTAAGCAGTATTTACCAATAGATGACGACTTTACAGCCGATAACGAAAAAGAAACCGTATTTGTCGGAGAGTTTTTTTCGGAGGTCATCAATAGCGAAACTCAAAAAAAGATTAATGTAAGCATCGGTTGTCTATTACCACATTACAAAAACGGCGAATTTAATATTGGCAGCGACAAATACTATTACAAAGGAAAAGTTATTTCCAACAAAGCCGATGCAAACGAATTATTCGGACAATTGCGAAATTTTGAAGGAGTATCGTATTTGTGGGGAGGTCGCTCCATGCACGGGTTCGACTGTTCGGGGTTTACGCAGTTGATATACAAACTTTTGGGATATAAATTGCCGCGAAATTCCAAACAGCAAGCCGAAATTGGGAATAACGTGTATTTCATCAGCGAAGCGGTTTTGGGTGATTTGGCTTTTTTTGCCGAAAGCGAACAAGAGGAAGAAATCACCCATGTTGGAATTATGCTGAGCAATAATAAGATAATGCACGCATCGGGGATTGTTAAAATTGACGATATTGGCTCCTACGGCATAATTGATAAGCGTAACAGCAAATATTCGCACGTTTTAAAACTTATAAAACGCATATTGTAATCGTAATATTTTTATTTTGTATTGTATTGTTGACATTGAAACCACCGGCGGAAATGCAACTTCTGCCCGAATAATAGAAATTGCCATTGTAAAGTTTGATGGAATCGATGTTGTGTCAACTTATTCAACATTGATTAATCCGCGAAGCAAAGTGCCGCCTTTTATTTCAAAACTGACGGGAATAAGCGATAAAATGCTCGTCGATAAACCGTTTTTTGAAGATGTTGCCGACGATATTTTGGAGTTTACCGAAGATTGCTGTTTTGTATCGCATCCTATAAAAATGGATTACGAATTTGTGCAGAAAGAGTTTTCACGTATTGGCTTATTATTCGAGCGAGAAACTTTATGTACCATGCAATTGACAAAGAAGTTTTTTCCAAATTTAGAACATTATAGTTTGAAAAGTTTATGCGAGAAGTTTGATATCAAAAACCATTATCCGCATCGTGCCTTAGGCGATGCTATGGCAACAACCGAACTGCTGAAATATATTATCAAAATCAATCCAACACTACAACTAATTGACTATAGCGAGCTTAACGACAAGTTGGATTTAAAGATTTTTAGAGAATTACCTAAAAAATCGGGTGTTTATTTTTTTCACGACGAAGAAGGTAAGATAATATTAAGCGGCAAGACCAATAATATTTTAAACAGGGTGGTTTTTCATTTTCAAAACAAATCGAGCAGAAAGTATCAAACCATAAGCACCCAAACTGTAAACATCACTTACGAAATTACCGGAAGCAAACTGATATCGATATTAAAGTTGTATCAAAGCAGAAATACTAATAACAATCAGCCCGAAGGCGAGCAATGTGTTTTTGAAAACGATAACTTTGTAATAATTGAAGATGGCAGAACAGAAGACGAACTATCGGTTTTACTTGTAAAAAACAATGAGTACGTCGGCTACGGCTGGATTCCCAAAAGTGATATCAAGTTTAATGTAAAAACTATCGAAAGCTATATAAGCAACCGACTTGTCTTGCCATACGAAAATAAGATAGTGTTTAATTATTTGAAGTCGGAAAAAAGCTTGAAAGTTAGAGCTATTAGCCATTAGCTGTTTCGGGGTACGTGGTGCGTGTTACGTGGTGCGGGTTAGTTTTGAGTTCCGAGTTATGAGCCTCAAAACTCCTGACTCAAAACTCAAAACTCATAACTTCTGACTTTCGACCACTCCCGAAGTCTCGGGACAAGCCAGCACCCATCACTCACCACCGACCACTAACCACTATTCACCATTCACCATTCACCACTTAGTCGCTTACTTTTTTATAACTCAAAAAAGCCCACGCATTCAACAAAATGCAGAACAATCCTAAAATACCTATTGCAGGCAGAACATCAAGGGTAGAGCTGCCTACTAAGTAAACTCTGCGCATAATGTCTATATAATACGTTAGCGGATTTGAAAACGCGATTACTTTAGCCCACACCGGCATCCCGTCTATGCTCGAAAACAAACCGCTGAGCAAAATTATTACCAATATAAAAAACAAGAAAGTGAAAACGGCTTGCTGCAACGTGCTTGAGTAGTTCGACACAATTATTCCCATTCCGGATATTCCTATAATAAATATTGTTGAAGCTATAAAAATTGCAAATATGCTTCCTGCCGGAAAAAGTCCGTACATCAACCAGCCAATAACCATAGAAATAAATAGTATTATAAAACCTATAATCCAGTGTGGTATCAATTTGCCGAGAATGAATGTATATCTGTTTATAGGTGTAACATTTATTTGCCTGATTGTTCCTTTTTCCTTTTCGCCAACAATATTAAGAGTCGGTAACATACCTACAATTAGCGTAACCAACAAAACGAAAAACGCAGGTATCATATACGTTTTGTAGTTTAAATCGGGGTTGTAACTGTAATTGGTTGTAATATCGATGTGTGGATTGATTTTATTGGTGTTTAGCTCTAAAAGTCCTTTTTCTTTTCGTATTTCGTTAGAAAAATTATTCAAAATCCTGACTAAATAATTATTGCCAAGAAGTCCTTGTGTACCGTCGACAGAATTAACACTAATCATCAGTTGCGCATTTTTATTTTTAATTAAGTTTTTATCAAAATCAGCAGGAATTTCAATAATAATATTGCAGTCGCCTTTTTTAAAATCGTCCATAGAGCTTTTATACGAAGGCGATACTTCTTTCAGAATGAAATACTTAGAAGCATCTATTTTGCTTATAATCCGTTGTGAATACGCTCCTTTTGAGTAATCAATAACATTTACTTTAATGTTTTTTACTTCAAAATTGATAGCCCACGGAAACAATATCATAGTCATGAGCGGATACAGCGTAATGAGCAGAGGCATGGTTCTGTCTCTGATAATTTGCTTAAATTCTTTTTGTATCAGATATTTCAAAGTTCTCATTTCAAATGGTCTTTAATACTGATTATACTTGCTGTAATAAAAGCGACTGCCATAAGCAACATAACCGAAAGTTCGCCTATAACATATCTGAAACCTAAACCCTCAATCATAACTTTTTTGATAAACGCAATAAACCACCGCGCCGGCACCGTTGCCGAGAACCACTGCAAAACCACAGGCATGTTATCTATAGGGAAAATCATACCCGAAAGCACTAGCGTTGGCAACATTAAACCGATACCGGAAATAATAACAGCATCTGATTGTTTTTTAGCTACTGAAGAAACCAATATACCTAAGGTTAGCACCATTGTGATAAAAAGTAATGAACCCAAAAGCAGTAGCAGCAAGCTGCCGCGTATTGGGACTTGCAGTACAAATACCGAAAGTAGCAGAATAGTGATAACGTTAACAATTGAAATTACAATATATGGAGCAACTTTTGCCGATATAAGGACTGCGCTATTAATTGGCGAGCTAAGTAACACGTCCATAGAGCCGAGTTCTTTTTCGCGTACTATCGATGCTGAAGTCATGATGGCACAGATGATAGTTATCACCAAACCGATAATTCCGGGCACAAAGGTATATACCGATTTCATTTGCGGATTGTAAACAAAATTGGATTCAACGTTGATATGGTAAGGCACAAAGTTATCGACAGTTATTTCTGACTGATATTTTTGCAGTATTGCGGTTGCGTAGTTGCTTGCAATTGTCCCACGGTTTGGGTCGCAGGTGTTGACAATGATTTGCACTTGCGATTTTACTTTTTTGTTTAAATTTTTGTCAAATTGCGGACTGAAAACTATAGCCATTTCTATCTTGCCTTTCTTCATCAACTCTTCGACTTCGTATATGCTGTTTATGTGTCCTTTTACGTTGAAATATCTGTTATGAACAAATAACTCTTCAATTTGCTGTGTGCTGGTACTTTCGTTGGGTGTATAGAATACGGTTTTTATGTTATTTACGTCCATGTTTATAGCAAAGCCAAACATAAGAACCTGAATAATAGGCATACCTAATACAATGAGCAAAGTTCGCTTGTCTCGCATAATATGCAAGAATTCCTTTTTTACGAATGCGTTAAACTTTTTCATTTTCAATATATTAGTTATTCCCTGTTTCGAGCTAACTTTCTGAACACTTCGTCCATATTTTTAGCATCAAGATTTTCTTTCAGATTTTTTGGAGTGTCGAGAGCTTCAATTTTACCATCTACCATAATAGAAACTCTGTCGCAATATTCGGCTTCGTCCATATAGTGAGTTGTAACAAACACGGTAATTCCGTCGCCACTGGCTTTGTAAATCATTTCCCAAAACTGTCGTCTGGCTGCGGGGTCAACTCCGCCTGTGGGTTCGTCTAGAAATACAATTTGCGGCTTATGGAAAATTGCTACCGAAAAAGCCAACTTTTGCTTCCAACCAAGCGGCAGCGATTTTACAAAGGTATTGCGTTCCGATTCAAAGTCAAGTTGATGTAGCAGTTCATCAGTTTTATCTTTTATTTCTTTATCTCTTAATCCGTAAATGCCACCAAAAAATTTTATATTTTCCCAAACTTTTAAATCTTCGTACAAAGAAAATTTTTGGCTCATGTAGCCTATATTTTTTTTGATTTCTTCTTGTTGAGTCAGAATATTGTAACCTGCCACAGTTCCTTCGCCTGAAGTGGGCTTGTTAAGTCCGCAAAGCATACTTATTGCAGTAGTTTTTCCGGCTCCGTTAGCTCCCAAAAATCCGAATATTTCCCCTTTTTTTACATCAAAAGTAATATTGTCAACGGCAGTAAACTTCCCAAACTTTTTGGTTAGGTTTTTTACTTTAACGGCGTATATTGTATTATCTGTTTCCATAATTAATCGTCGCTTGTTAGTGCCATAAAGCAGTCTTCAATATTAGGTTCAATAGCATTTAAGCTGATGTTAGTGTGATTTTTGCCTTGCAAATAAATTAAAAAATCAGTTTCGTCAAAGTCAGGTCTGGTTGTAAAGTGATGTTCGTTTCCGAAGGCGAAGCATTTTTTAATATCGGGATAATTTTTTGCGTCGTAAAAAATCGAAATCATATTATCGGCACTGAGTCTCCAAAGATTTTCGTTATAGCTATTTATAATATTCTGCGGAGTATCAACAGCCAAAAATTCGCCGTCTTTCATAAGAGCAATATTGTCGCAAAGGCTAGCTTCGTCCATGTATGCGGTAGAAATCAAAATTGTAATACCCGATTGTTTTAAACTCTTGAGCATGTCCCAAAGTTCTTTTCTCGATAGCGGATCGACGCCTGTTGTAGGTTCGTCCAATATCAACACTTTGGGTTTATGTATAAGAGCGCAGCTCAGAGCCAATTTTTGTTTCATGCCTCCCGATAGCTGACCTGCCTTGCGGTCTTTAAACTCTTCTATTTGCGAATATATGTCTTTTATGAGATGATAATTTTCCTCAATACTTGTGCCGTACAGCGTTGCAAAAAAGTTTAGGTTTTCTTCAACCGATAAATCCATATACAAAGAAAACTCGCCGGGCATATATCCTATAATGTTTCTAATTTTTTTGTATTCGGTAACGACGTCCAAATTGTCAACTTTTGCAATTCCGCTATCGGGATATATAAGCGTAGCAATTATTTTAAACAAAGTAGATTTTCCTGCGCCGTCGGGACCAATAACGCCAAAAATTTCACCTTTCTCGCAACTAAAGCTAATGCCTTTGTTGGAATCACTAGGAGAGCCAATACCGGCATATTTACCCGATATTTTCGAGTGATGGTTTTTTCTCAAATTTTCAGCGTAAATCATCATCTTGCTACAATATTACTTCGCCGTACATTCCTATTTTCAAATAACCGTCGTTTTTAACGCTCACTTTAATTGCATACACCAAGTTTGAGCGTTGGTCTTCGGTTTGTATTGTTTTTGGTGTAAATTCGGCTTCTTCCGAAATCCAAGTTATTACTCCATCGTATTCTTTGTATTCTTCACCGTAGTCAATTCTAACCTTTACTTTATCGTTTAATTTTATTTGTGTTAGTTTCTGATACGAAATGTAAGCTCTAAGCACCATATCGTCGAGATTGGCAATCTTCAACAATGGCATTCCTATGCTTGTAAACTCGCCTGTTTCTACATATTTTTCAATGATTGTACCTGCAATCGGACTTTTAATTTTGCATTTATCCAATTGGTCGTTTATTTGCGCAATCTGGACATCGACGGCATCGCTCTGAGCCGTAATTGTTTGCGACGAACTTGCAAGGTCGGAAGTTAGTGCTGTTAATTGTTTATTCAGTAGCGAAATTTGAGCATTTATGTCGTCCAACTTCTTTTGACCTACAACTTTGGCTTCAATAAGATTTTCGGTACGTTGCTTTTCGGTGTTCAAAGTTGCAATTTGTTGTTCTATAGTTGCAGTTTGTTTTTTAATATCCGGTTTTCGAGCTATTATCGCACTATTATTGGCGTACAGTAGCATCTTTTGCAAATATAGTTGCGTACTATCTATATTACCGATTATTTGGTCGGCGGCAACAAGTTCTCCCTCCGAAACATCAAGGTTTGTTACTTTACCGTTTGCTTCGGCTGATATTACAATTTCGGTTGCCTCAAAAGCCCCCGATGCCTTATCATTGTCGTATTTGTCATTGCACGATGTAATGAGCAATAAGGCAATTATAACTATGTATACTAACGGTGTTGTTTTCATAACTGTATATTAATTGTTAAGAGTTTGTTTTAAAGTAAGAATTTCTATTAATTTTTTCAACCTGTGTTGATACAAGTTTTGTTTTGCGAGTTCCAATTGGAACACCCTATCTAAAAGGTCGGTGATTGAGAGTGTGCCGTTTTCAACTTCTATTTCTGCGCTTTTTTTCAGTTCTTCTCTCAGGTTTATTATTTCTTGGTCATATTTAAGCAACTGATTGTATTTAGCGATGTTGTTTTTAATTTCTATAACTCTCATATCCAAGTTAAAAAGAAACTTTTCTTCCTGAATTTTAATGTTTTCTTTTTGCAATTTATACTCTTTTCTTTCGTCTTCAATTGAGTACAAGTTTCCGAAGTTCCAAGCTAATCTAACTCCGCCGTGGGCGTAGAATTTAAATTCGTTTTCAAAGTAGTTTAAACCCGGTCTACCATAACCACCTTGAACAAAGAAACCTAAATTCGGAGTACTCTTTATTTTGATATTGTATTCTTTTATTCCGAACAGTTCGTACTGTGCATTTAACAAGTTAATTTCCGGTCTGTTAATTTTATTATAATCGATGTCTATTGCTGTATCGGGGACAATTAAAGAATTTGGATCATCGATTTTTTTGCCTGTAAGGTACGACAGCATTTGCAAGTATGCAGTTTTGCTTTGTTCTATTGTTGCTGTGTTTTGTTTTACCCTTAATTGCTCAACCTTTATAATGTCGGCATCCTTTTCGCCGGAAATTCCGTTTTCAATATACGAATTTACTTTTCCTAACTGAAGTTCCAATTCTTCGGCAATACGCTTTTGTTGAGCAAGCTGTTCGTTTATTAGTAATATTGCGAAGTATATATTTTGCACTCTTGTTTTAAGCTCAAAAATTTCGACTTCCAACTCGTTAGTTTTAATTTTGGTGTTTGCTTTAATGATATTTGCATTAGCCTTAGTTAAACCGCCGTCCCATATAAGCTGATTTGCCGCAATATTAACGCCGTAATTATCCTTGCTAAGTCGTGGGAACGAAAATCCCGGCATTTCTATAGGAAGATTAGGCACATCGGTTTGGTAAGTGGCTTTTGCTTCAAATGATAACTGAGGGAAAAATATCATATTTATCATTGAAAGATTATACTCTTCGCTTTGTTGCATATGCCCAAACTCCTTTATTGTGGGATAGTGCGAAATGGCAAGCTTGGTACATTCTTCAAGAGTGTAGGTTTGTGAATACGAAATGTTATTTAAGAAGAATAACGCTGCAATTATTATTATAACTATTGTGTTTTTCATTTGTTCTTTTTTTAATTTATTGTTTATGGTGTGCTTTTGGCTATTAGCCGTTGGCTGTTAGCTAAAAGCTAATGGCTAATAGCTAAAGGCACATCTTCCAACTTCTATTTTCACACATTAATTTCATTTGTCTATTATTAATCATTAGCTACCATTTGCATAATCCAATAAGGAATTTTTTCTTGTCTTTGCTTCATGTAAGGCACAAATTCGTCTTCCGAAATCAGCCCAGAACTGATAAATAGTTGCTTAGTAATAAAAGGCATTATAACCAAACTAATTGTATTGAATATAATATCTATAGCAGTTTGCTCGGAACCTAATTCCAAAAGCTGTTTTGTAAAAACGTTTTCAGTTTTTAGTCTCATACTTTGCATGATGTCTTTAAAAATATCTGCATTTTTCTGCAATTCTCTGAGTACAAAAAAAGGTAGGTTTTCGTTTTCTATCAGCAGTGCCGTATACTGTTTGGCTAAAATTTCTATCTTTTCGATTAAAGAAATTTTTTCGTCCGACAATATTGGCTCTAAGTTGCCTAATATTTGAACAAAACTGTCATAAACTATTATTTTGTACAGATTTTCTTTACTTTTAAAATGATAGTTTAGTAGTGCAAGGTTTATTCCGGCAAGATTGGCTATATCACGTGACTTTGTGGCGTTATAACCCCTTTCGGTAAACAGCTCTTTTGCAGCTATTATTATTTTGTCTCGTGTACTTGTTTCCATAATAATACTTCTTACAGATTTCTTACTTGCAAAAGTAATATATTACACTAATTAAACAAATGTTTAAAACAAATGTTTAACATTATTTTATATATTTGTTTCTAGGAAAAATAAGATGCTGTTACTCAGCTATTTGTGAAATTGAGTAAGGAGGTTTTTTGTTTTGAAAAAGATAAATACGCGACAAATATTCGCCTATAATACCTAAACACATCATAATAATGCCGGTTGAAAACAAAATTGCAACTATTAAAGAAGTATAACCTAAAGGGACATTGAAAAATATTTTCTGAATGATGTATCTAATACCTACAAGGAACATTATTATGGAGAAAATAAATCCAAGAATAGTCATAAGTTTTAGAGGGAAAGCCGTATAATAAAATAATATATTGGCAAATAGCTTGATAAGTCGCCAATTGGAGTACCCCGATTTGTTGTGCAAACGTTTTTGATGCTCAACATCAACGAAATTGATATTATTAGTGTACCAATGAAAAATTTCGTCAATGTAGGTAAAGGGGTGCTTGTGTATTGATAAATTTTGAGCAATTTGTTTGGTAAAAATCCTGAATGACGACCCTTTTCCGGGATATTTGAATAGCCATTTTGAAAGTCTTTGTATAGATCTTGAGCCCCAATTTCTAAACCAACTGTGTTTTTTTTCTTGATATATGCCGTAAACAACATCCGAGTTGGTTTCTTTTTGCCTTTCTATTAGCTTGATAATTTCTTGCGGAGGTGTCTGCAAGTCATCATCAATAGTAATAACGAACTCTCCGCAAGAGTGAACTATACCGCAAAAAACAGCATTATGTTGTCCGTAATTTTTCGATAGCTTTATGCCGATTATTTCATTTTCGTATTCTTTTTTCAGATTACAAACTACTTCCCAACTCTTGTCTGTGCTATAATCATCGACCAAAATTATCTCGAAAGTCAGGTTTTGGCTCAAAAATACTTCTCTTATTTGTGCAACAAGCATTACAAGCGTATCCTGACTGTTGAACACAGGGATAACTACACTATAGTTGATTATATTTTCGTCTGTTTTCATAATCAAGGAATTAACCGCCACCAAGTGGAATTATCGCACCGCTAATCCATTTTGAAGCATCGCTGATTAAAAAAGACACTGTTTTGCTAACATCTTCAATATCAACAATTTCCAAAGGCATAAGTCTTTTAGAAGATTCAACTACATCGTAACCGATATTATTTGTTGCAGTTTCAACCATTGGTGTTTTTACAAAAGATGGCTGAACACAATTAACGCGTATTTGCCTATCGGCAAGCTCTATAGCCAAACATCTGCTATACACTTCAAGAGCAGCTTTTGATGCAGCGTAAATACTGCCTCCATAGTACGGATATTTGCTTGCCAACGATGTAAAATGAACTATTGAAGCAGGTTTTGCTATGCGCTTTTTGCGAAGCAATTTTGAATTTAATTCAACAATAGCATTAAAGTTTATTGAAAAAACATTGTCAATATCGTTGTGGCTAACAAATTTTGCCGGCAAATGGTGCGTGATAGCTGCAGAATGCACAATGCCGTCTAATTGAGGCAACTGCTCCACAAGCTCGTCTTGTTTCTCACCATCGGTTAAATCTAAACAGTAAAATTTGTGCTCACTGTTTTCAAGTAAGTTGTAAGTTTCTTCAGTTCTGGTTTTGTCTCTGCCGACAATAACAACCTTAGCACCCATTTTACTCAAATCAATAGCCACTTGTTTCCCAATTCCTGAGCTTGCTCCGGTTATTAATATTGTTTTTCCTTTAATGCAAAAACTATTGTCAATCATTATCAATCTCGTGTTTTAGTATTCAATTAAATCGGGACAAGAAATATTATCAAGTTCAAAAACTACTGAGCCCCACGACAAACCGACACCAAAGCCGTTTGCTAAAATACAAACATTTTTTGTCGAAACTTCATTCTGTAGTTTGTCCACAATAGTAAGAGGTATAGATGCCGAGCTTGTATTTCCGAAATGTTGTAGCGTAGAAGGTGTTTTTTCGGGTTCAAGTTTAAGCAGCTTGCGTAGTGTGTCGTTTATAAGTTTATTGGCTTGGTGGAATACAAAGAAGTCAATGTCGTCGGTTGTTTTGTCTATGTATTTAAGCGTTTTTTTAATATTCGGAACAACTTCGCGAAGAGCAAAATTAAAAACCTGTATCCCATTGAGTGTCAAATGAAACATGTTTCTGTGTATTCCGTTTTCGTACTTTTTATATTCAAAAGATTTTTTGCTGATAAAGTTTCGCACTCCGCTATGAGGCATAATTATAGCGTCGTAGCCGGATCCATCCGATTGCAGATTGTAATGTATGGGCTTGGCATTATCGTCAAAAGTCAATGCTGTTGCCGTTCCTGCATCACCAAAAAGCGGATAGGTACTTTTATCGCGGTACGAAACATTTATGGTAGAAATATCGCCGACAAGGAGCAAAGCTTTTTTTATTCCCGAAACTTGCATTATAGAAGTCGCAGCCGACATGGCGTACACCCAGCCCGAGCAGCCCATCCCAATATCAAAACTCATACAATTGTGCGAAAGTCCCAAACGATCTTGTAAAATTCCGGAAGTTGACGGAACCATGTAATCTCTGGATTGGCTGACGAATATCAGTAATTCTATATCATTTTTATCCCAATTCAGACTTTTGATAAGTTGTTCGGCAGCTTCAAAACACAAATCTGAAGTCGTTACTCCCCTTGGTGCAAATCTTCGACTTTCAACACCAACATTTTTAATAATCGATGCTCTATCTTTTTTCGGAATCCAATTGTAATCTATATTCCAAACTTCTTGCTTTGGAACGCAGGCAGATATACCTTTTATTGTTACATTTTGGGTCGAAAAAATAGCCATCTAAGAACGCGATTTAATAATTTCAAACAAATCGTTAATGGTTTTGGAGTTTTGTATGTCGTTAGCGTCAATTGTAACATCGTACTCGGTTTTTACCAACGCAATTAAAATCAAGGCATTTATAGAGTTCCATTCAAAAACGTCTCTAAAAATACTGTCGGGTTTTAATGTGCCGGGAGTAATATCTTCATACTCATCTTCAACCTTTTTTATAAAATCGTTAATATCCATATAAGTCGGTAAGTTATGTTCATTTATAATGCAAAGATAAAATATTTACAGATAGTTGAGAAATTTTATATAATTGTTTTAATTTTGCTAATAGAATGAGTAAAGACAAGAAATTCAAACTTCTTTTAATAAATCCTGTTCCCAGACATAGACGAGGTCTGCGAATGCGAATAGCCACAACCTATCCGCCAGTGGCTCTCGGAATTGTTGCAGCTCTCACTCCCGATAATTGGGATGTTAAATTAATAGATGAAAATTTCGATGATTTTGTTTTTACAGAAGCCGATTTAGTTGCATTTACTTCTTTTACGGCATCGGCTCCACGCGTGTACGAGCTTGCAGCAATTTACCGACAACATAATATTAAAACGGTTTATGGTGGCGTGCATGCTTCCATTTGTACCGATGAAGCTATAAATTACGTAGATGTTGTTGTTAAGGGAGAAGCCGAAACGGTGTGGACTGATGTATTATCCGATTTTGAAAGTAATAATTTAAAGCAAATATACGAAGGCAAGCGTTGCGATCCGGTTAAATTCCCAATGCCACGTTACGACCTATATAATAAAAAGTACCTGTTTCATGGAATTGTTACTTCTCGCGGTTGTCCTATGAATTGCGATTTCTGCTCGGTATCGGTATATAGCGGAACAAAACAACGATTCAGAGATATTGATGATATTTTAGATGAAATTGAAATTTTACCTACAAAGTATTTTATATTCTTCGACGATAACATTATCGGTTATGGTAAGCATGGAAAAGAAAGAGCAATAGAACTTTTTAAGGGAATGGTAAAAAGGGATATAAAAAAACATTGGATTGCTCAAGCAACTTTGCAAATAGCCAACGAGCCGGAAGTCTTAAAATGGGCAGCTAAAAGCGGATGTAAAATTTTATTTATAGGTATTGAAGCCGAAGTTAGTAGCAGTTTGAAGGATGCTCATAAAAATTTGAATCTGAAAATAGGTGTTGAGAATTACAGAAAATCTTTCAAAAAAATTCATAAATACGGAATGGGCGTTCTAGGATCTTTTATTTTTGGGTTTGATAGTGATACTGCAAAGATGCTTTACGACAGAGGAAATTTTATTATAAAATCCAATGTCGATACTTATCAAACAACAATTCTAACCCCCTTATCAGGTACACCCCTATACAGAAGACTAAAGGAAGAAGGGCGTTTGCTTAAAACAAATTATCCTGGTGATTGGGATTATTACAATATGCGCGAACATGTTTTTAAACTCAATAATATGAGTTGTGACGAATTTATTAATACAATGGATGATGTTTGGCATAAAATATATAATAGAAGGACAGCCAGATGGAAATTTATAAGAACGTTAATCAACACTAAGAGTTTATTAGTTGCTATATGGACTTACGGAAGTATTTATAACTATTATAACTTTGTTTTTGAAGAAGAAATATTAGCAAAAAATCCAAAATATTATAAATGGTTGAAAAAATACCCAAAAAAATATCTACAAGAAAAAAATCGTCATAATTAGTCGAATAAAAATTTTGCTTTAAATAAATACGTAACGTTATGAGTAAAGATAAAAAATACAAGCTTCTTTTAATAAATCCTGTTTCAAGGTACAAACGGGGTATGGGAATGCTAATATCTTCAACTTATCCGCCGGTAGCTTTGGGAATTATTGCTGCTCTCACTCCCGATCATTGGGATGTTAAATTAATAGATGAAAATTTCGATGATTTTGTTTTTACAGAAGCCGATTTAGTTGCGTTTACGTCTTTTACGGCGTCGGCTCCGCGTGTGTACGAAATTGCAGCAATATACAAACAACACAATATTAAAACGGTTTATGGAGGCGTGCATGCTTCTCTTTGTCCCGATGAAGCTACAAATTATGTTGATGTTGTTGTTAAGGGAGAAGCCGAAACGATATGGGCTGAGATATTGTCCGATTTTGAAAACAATAACTTAAAGAGAGTTTACGACGGCACACGTTGCGATCCGGTTAAATTTCCTATTCCACGTTACGACCTTTACAATAAAAAGTACAAGCTTCATGGAATCATCACTTCTCGCGGTTGTCCCATGAATTGCGACTTTTGCTCGGTATCGGTGTTTAGCGGAACAAAACAAAGGCTCAGAGATGTTGATGATATTTTAGATGAAATTGAAGCGTTACCGACAAAGTTTTTCATATTCTTCGACGATAACATTATTGGCTATAGTCAGCATGGAAAAGAAAGAGCAATAGAACTTTTTAAGGGAATGGTAAAACGAAGGCTAAAAAAACAGTGGATAGCACAAGTTTCACTGCACGTAGCCGACGAACCGGAAGTTTTAAAGTGGGCGGCAAAAAGCGGATGTAAAATTTTGCTTATAGGGATTGAATCTGAAGTTAGTAGTGGATTGAAAGATGTTCATAAAAATTTGAATCTGAAAATAGGCGTTGATAACTACAAAAAATCTTTTAAAAAAATTCATAAGTACGGTATAAGCGTTCTTGGAACCTTTATTTTTGGCTTAGATAGTGATACTCCACAAATGCTCTCCAATAGAAGAGATTATATAATAAAATCAAGTGTCGATACTTACCAAGCATCCATTCTGACTCCATTGCCTGAAACACCCTTGTACAAAAAACTTGAGAAAGAAGGACGTATAACCAAAACAAATTACCCCGACGATTGGGAATATTACAACGTGCTCGAGCCTGTTTTTAAACCTAATAATATGAGCGGCGAAGAAATGATAAATGTAATGGATGATGTTTGGCATAGTATTTATAACAGACGGACAGCTCGAAAGAAGTTTATCAGAACATTTATTAACACAAAAAGTTTAGTAACGGCTATTTGGGCATATAGTAGTATTTATAGCTATTACAACATTGTTTTCGAAAGAGAAATATTAGCCAAAAATCCAAAATATTATAAATGGTTGAAAAAATATAGCAAAAAAGAGTGATTCGGGTTGCGTGTTACGGGTTACGAGTTACGGGTTACGAGTTAGTTTTGAGTTCAGAGTTTCATCCCGAAACTTCGGTATCAACTCGCAACTCCCAACTCAAAACTCTTGACTCCCGACTTCCGTCTTCGGTCTTCCGACTCGTAACTCCTAACTCTCCCGAAATTTCATTGTTAATTACTAATTGATAATTGCCACTCATCACCGATCACCAATCACCAACCACAAAAAAAGCCCCGCATGTGCGGGGCTTTTTTTTGTTTAGAATCTCCAATTAAGGATTACTTGGTAACTACAAACTTACGAGTAAATGTATTACCGTCTTTAGCAATGAACTTGATGCTGTACGCACCAGGAGCAAATTTGCTTGTGTTCACTGTAAATTCGTTCATACCTTTCACTGATTTTTCAACCACTTTAGCACCCAATACGTTGTAGATTACTA
>JAQVEX010000053.1 GCA_028697555.1 Lentimicrobiaceae bacterium
TTGCAAAACAGGTTCGACTTCAATTACGGATTAAACTTGGCAATCAACCAAACTCATTTTTTTAAGTAAGACGAAAGTGGCAAAAACATATTCAGAAGTAGTAGATTTTTTATTTACGCAGTTGCCGATGTTTCAGCGCATTGGTGCTGCAGCGTACAAAGCCGATTTAAGCACAACCATCAGCTTGAATAATATTTTGGGCAATTTGCAAACCAAATATCCTGCGGTGCATATTGCTGGTACAAATGGCAAAGGTTCGGTTTCGCATTTTACAGCTTCTGTTCTACAAGAAAACGGTTTTAAGGTCGGACTTTTTACATCGCCGCATTTTAAGGATTTTACCGAGCGAATAAAAATCAACGGCAAACCCATAAGCGAAGACAAAGTCGTGGAGTTTGTCGAGCAAAACATGCAAATATTCAGCTCTATAAAGCCATCGTTTTTTGAATGGACTTTTGCCTTAGCGACTTGGTATTTTTACGAGCAAAAAGTCGATATTGCAGTCTTTGAAACAGGTATGGGTGGCAGGTTAGATTCAACAAACACCGTTAATCCTGTAATTACTTGCATTACCAACGTCGGATTAGACCACACACAGTTTTTAGGCGATACAGTAAGCTTAATTGCTGCCGAAAAGGCAGGAATAATAAAAGAAAACATTCCTATCGTTGTTGGAAGTCCCGAAGATGAAGCTTTTGATGTTATCAGCCGAAAGGCAAATCAACAAAACTCTAAGTTGTATAATTCGGAAATACTTTTCAAAGAAAAATACCATAACTTAATTAGTGATGAAGACAGAAGGCGACTTCAGGTAAAACTTGTCAACACCGAGACCAATAAGGGGTTTGAAGTAGAATCGCCTTTAATTGGGACTTACCAAATAAGCAATATTAAAACTGTTTTGTCTATTGTCTACGCTTTGCAGCAAAACAACATTATAAATATCGAAGATGCAACCGTTGTAAAAGGAATTAATAATTGCAACAAAAATGTTCCTTTGTTTGGCAGATGGCAGATTATGCAAACACAACCAACCGTCATCGCTGATGTTGCTCATAATATAAACGGTATTACGCAAGTAGTTGAACAACTCAAAAGCTACAATTACGAAAAATTACATATAGTTTTAGGCATGGCAAACGATAAAGATATCAGCGGAATGCTTGGTCTTTTACCGAAAGAAGCCGAATACTACTTTTGCAAAGCCGATGTGCCACGTGGTTTAGATGCTAATTTGCTGAAACAACAAGCACAAGCTTATAATTTATTTGGCGAAACTTTTTCATCTTGCAGCGTGGCTCTACAAAAAGCCATACAGTCTGCCAATATTACAGATGTGGTATTAGTAACAGGCAGTGTTTTTGTCGTTGCAGAAATTATTTAAGACAATTTTTCATATAATTGCATATTGGCAAAATTTTTGTCATATACAAATACGTATATATATAAATTAACCTTTAAAAAATCTACAATTATGAACTATAAATTTAAAGAATTACCATTCGCATACGACGCTCTTGAGCCTTATTTAGATGCAAGAACAATGGAGATACACTATTCCAAGCATCATAAAGGCTATTACGATAAATTTGTTGACGCTGTTAGCAAAACCGAATTTAATGGTTTGCCAATAGAAGAAATTTTTAAGCAAGCCAGCAAAGTTCCGGCAGCTGTTAGAAACAACGGCGGCGGATACTATAACCACGAACTATATTGGAATTGTGTAGGCGAAAATGGCGGTGGCGAGCCTAAAGGAAAGTTATTAGAAGCCATTAACAAGCAATTTGGAAGTTTTGAAGAGTTCAAAACCTTGTTTGAAAATGCAGCTGCAACACGTTTTGGTAGCGGTTGGGCATGGCTTTCGGTTAAACCCGATAATACATTATCTGTAAGTTCTACCGGAAATCAAGAAAATCCACTTTGGGATACGGCAGAATGCCAAGGTCAACCAATCCTTACAATTGACGTGTGGGAGCATGCTTACTATTTGAAGTACCAAAATCGTCGTCCCGACTTTATTAAAGAGTTTTGGAATGTAGTTGATTGGGAAAAAGTAGCCAAGAGATACGAAGAGATTGTAAAATAATAAACTTATAATTAGCAGTGTTTTTTAACATTGTATTTAATTGTTGTGGTGATAAAAGGAGCTATTCTAATAATATAGATAGCTCCTTATTTTTTGCAACACTAATATTAAAGAAACTAGTCAATAAACATTGTTAGTGCAAAAACTAATGTGAGTGTTGCGAAAATTTAAAAAAAAATTTTATAACTAGGAATTTTTCCAAAAAAAGATTTATTTTATTTTTCTAAAATATGAATAAACTCCTGCGTTTTGCTTGCATAGTGGTTTCTATTCTCTTCTCTGTCTGCTCTAAACCGTTGATAATCAGTTAGCACCAAGCCGTATTTTCCATATTTAGACATAGTGTTTTTTATATCTTCTATAGACATTAACCCTTCATTATTGTAACTAAGAAATATGTATTTGAATTGTGCTTGTTTGATAAGTTCTTCAAAACTGTTTCGAACAGTAGCTTTACTGCAATATTGTGATTTTTTATAAGTGCGTAAACCTGTTTTACCTTTAGGTGTAAACGAATCGTATTTTGCTATTGTATTTAGAATATGATAATTAGCCCCATATTGACGAGTGTTATATGGAGGATCTAGGTACAAAATGTCGCCTTCTATTTCTTTAATTAGCAAATTGCTATCTTTATTGAATACTTCGTGTTCATTATCGTTAAGACTATACTCAGCAGGTTCAAGAATTAATCTTTTTTGTGCAGTTTTTTTTAAATGTTTTAGAAAAGCTCCATATACAGATGCTGTATTTGCAACTTTATCAGCACTTTCAAGTAGGCTTGCAAGCAAGAAATAGTATAAACTGTCATCTATTTCTTTATTGTCTCGCCATTCTTTAATTTGCTGTCTTACAGCATCTATTTTCATTCCATTTTCATCTGAAAAATATTGTCTTCCACTACCACTCCCTGCACAATAATGGTTGTATATAAATCCTTCTTTAGGACTTAAATTATCTAAGAAGCTTAAATAATATTCTCTGTTTGGTATTTCTTGGTGATTTTCTATGTAATTTTTATTCAATACATAACTATAATACTCAAAATCATTAGCAATAACCTTTTTTACTTTATTTTTAAATGTGCGAGCAACAATTCCAGTGCCTGCAAAGATATCACAAAAAACTTTATCAGATAAATCTTTACCAACAACAGATTCTATTGTGGAAACTATAAATTTAGAAAGTTTATATTTTGAGCCTATATAATTCATTTTTAATACTTTATTTCTTTAAAATATATTTCTTTATCCTCACAATCAATTGAAAACTCTATGTAACGTAGTTTTAATATATTATTTTCTTTAGAAAAATTTCTAAAAGCATTTAGCAAATCTGATTGTGTAGACTTATTTTTTATTTTTCTTGCTATAACCATAGGCTCTATATCTGAAGGTCTGTTAGGTATATAGTATTGTTCAATCCAATCAATATACCTTTGTAATTGTTGCGTTATATAACAATTAGCCTCAGTAGATTTCAATTCTATTGGTATTAACTTTCTGTTTTTACCTTTGATTGAAAGCATTATATCGATCCTTTGCATCCCAACACCACATGAAACCTCATTAGCAATCCATTCAATCTTTTCATCTTTCAAAAAAGATAATTTTTCTAAATTCTGTAAAATATATGCCTGAAGGTGTGTTTCGAACTGTTTGTTTTTACAATATTTTTCTATCAACCTTGGTAAAATATTTATGGAAACTTTTCTCCCTTCATAAACATTGTGTCCTATTTTAGTTGTTATTTTTTGAGTTTTCGCATCAAAAGAAAAATTGTTACCATTTAGAGTCTTTTGCCTATTTTTATCACGTATTAACTTAACCAATCTTTCACTTTCATAAATAGCAACCATAGTATTACCCCTATTGCCTTTGAGTTTTCTATATATCAAACTCCAAAGCATTTGATTTGGGGAATTGATGTTTTTTATTTCATCAAGAGCTTCCCATTCAGTAACACCTTCAGAATAGACTTGATATGGTTTAATAATTGTTCTAAAAGTCAGAGATTTTTTTAATTCAGATTTCAAATACTGACTTCCATTATTATTATCTAAAAAAGAACTATTTGCTACTTCAAAAACACCGTAAAATTTACCTTCTTTTCTTCCTTCGCCATAATTTTGCTGTAAATAGAAAATTACTAAATCCCCAACTCTAACTCTCTGACTATCTGCAATCATACCCAAAAGATTCTTTTCTGTTGCGTGATGCAATTTACTTTCTGGCTTGTTATTAAAATCAATAACATTGTTTTTAGCTCCTGTTCCAGCAAACATATATTCAAGATGATACTTGAATGTTGTGGAATCTACTATAAATACGTGTGTTGTAGCCATATCATTCTTCTTCAGGATAAAGTTTTTTAAATACACTTTCTACAGCTTCCTCAGCAGCCATAGTACTTACTTTTTTTACGCTTGATTTTCTATATTCTACAGGGTCATACTGGTAACAACCGACACATCCTAAGTCTTCCGAATAATTTTCATCTCCTTCATAAAAATCAAAGGGATTACCTAAGATATTTCTAGCACTCCAGCGTTTGTCAGTTTTTTTACACTCCTTACATATTTGTCGTTTAGCATCGTTTGCAGCTTTACTTAGTGGCTGAAAGTCAGACAGTTTCTGTAATTTTGTATTTGACACTCTATGACAATCTTTCCTTCCATTTTTATGGTCAATTTCAATTCTTGTATTCTCAGAAGTGCCTTTAATTCCAAGCATTACACATTTTTTCTCACTATAATAGTCTTTGATATCTTTTCTAATATACTGATTAAAAACAGGTTCTTCATTAAATCCATTTAGACGGATAGCATCTATTGTATTACCTTTTGTTAGTCCCTTTTCAAATTCAACATTATATTTTCGAGCTAACGTAGAACTTTTTCGACACCAACTTCCTCCATTGCCAAGCTGTAATGATTTATATTTATCCACAAATTCGGAAACATATACCCATCTACTTACACCTTTTTCGTCTGGCTTAGCGAGTTCAATAAAAAGTTCTGTTTTTGTTTTTTTTGCCATATTAAAATTCTTTTTTAAAAATTAAAATATACTCATGTTTAAAAATAAAATAATCACTTTTTAAAGCTCTATATTTCCAAATTCCGCCTACACCTATTTTTCCACGATTTCCTTCAATATTTTTTACTATTATTCCTTTTAACTTAACTTTAAAAGTTTGTTTTATATTATCTAAAACGTAAAAAGCCAAAGGTACTACTTCGCTGTTTTTATATACATCACCTAAAACGATTGCAAAATAACGATTTTTATCCAAGAAAGAAATAGTATTTGCAACAGCTTTATTGAAAGTTGCTATATATGTTTCCAAATCATTTATTCGAGATAAGTCTTCTTTTTTGTCAGTGAATTTAATAATATCCATATATGGAGGGTGCATTATTGCAAACTGCACACTTTTTTGCCTTAATTCACTTAAAGCATTTTCAACTTTTTCTTTAAATTTTTCTTTATTGGTTGTATCGCATTTCACAAGTTTAAAGGTTGATTCGTCGGAATTTTCCATTTGAGTTTTGACGTAATTAATTATTTCTGTGTTGATATCAACACCCACAAAACCTCGATTTAACTTTTCACATTCGTACAACGTAGTACCACTTCCCAAAAAACTATCAAGTACAATTTCATTTTTTTTCGTGTATCGTCTAATTAGTTGATAAGGTATCTGCGGAATAAAATTACCGTGATAGATGTTAGCATGTTTTCCTGACTTATCTCTCTCATTTATTAACCAAAGACTGTCAGTATTAATATCTAACTCTTTCCAATTTTTCAAGTCTAAATCGTTATATTTCATAAATATATCTTGTTTGAAAAATTAAGACCAACACACTTTGTCCAGCAAAGGTACATTAAAATTTCATATAAAACTGCACTATACTATGAATATAAAAAATAATTTCTTAGAAAATCTATTATGATTTAGGCAACAAAATCTTATTTGATGATTTTTTGCAATGATTTATGATCACGTAAAAGGTGATAAGGAAAAAGCTACCGAACTCGGTAGCTTTTTTGCGTAATTATGAAAACAAATATACAACTATTCAAATGAAAGAATAGCTGTTTTAATAATACTTATAGCGTCTCTGAGTTGTTCTTCAGTAATAACCAAAGGTGGAGCAAAGCGAATAATATCGCCGTGAGTAGGCTTAGCCAATACTCCCAACTCTTTCATTTTAATACAAACGTCCCATGCTTCTTTACCGTTTTTAGGCTTAATAACTACAGCGTTAAGCATTCCTCTACCTCTAACGGTTTCAATCATTTCGCTGTCAATTTTACGCATTTCGCTTCTAAAAATTTCGCCTAAATATTCTGCTCTTTCGGCAAGTTTTTCGTTTTTAAGAACTTGTAAAGCAGCAATAGCAACTTTGGCTGCAAGCGGATTTCCACCGTAGGTTGAGCCGTGTTCGCCGGGTTGTATTGTAAGCATAATTTCATCGTCGGCTAAAACTGCCGAAATAGGCATAGCGCCGCCGCTAAGAGCTTTTCCTAAAACCAATATGTCGGGACGAACATTTTCGTGGTCGCAGGCTAATAATTTACCCGTACGAGCCAAACCTGTTTGCACTTCGTCGGCTATAAACAATACGTTGTATTTCTTACATAACTCGTATGCTTTTTTCAAATAGCCATCATCAGGAACAAAAACACCGGCCTCGCCTTGAATAGGCTCAACAATAAAACCTGCAACATTCGGGTCTTGAAGTTCTTTTTCCAATGCTTCCAAATCGTTGAAAGGTATTTTTACAAATCCTGGTGTATATGGACCGTAATCGGAATAAGCTACAGGGTCGGTTGACATGGAAACCATTGTAATGGTACGACCATGGAAGTTCTCTATACAGCAAATAATTTTAGCTTGGTTTTGTTCTATGCCTTTAACCTTATATGCCCACTTACGACAAAGTTTAAGAGCTGTTTCGTCGGCTTCGGCTCCCGAGTTCATTGGTAAAACTTTATCGTATCCAAAATATTCGGTAATATATTTTTCGTATATACCCAACATATTGCTGTAAAAAGCTCTTGACGTAAGCGTTAGGGTATTAGCTTGTTCAACCATAGCTTCCACAATTTTGGGATGACAATGCCCTTGATTGACTGCAGAATAGGCAGACAAAAAGTCGTAATACTGTTTTCCTTCCACATCCCAAACCAATGCACCTTTACCTTTGGCTATAACCACAGGTATTGGGTGGTAATTGTGTGCTCCGTATTTTTCCTCTAATTCCATAGCTTTGGCTGAGGTAAGCCCTTTTAACATTTCATTTATCATAATAATTAATTCTTTTTTTAAAACTACGGCAAAGTTAAATATAAATATTGTAATGGCAGGGATTTTTACAAATATTTTCATTGTGGTTAGATAAAACTATGAAAAGGAAGCTGTTCTGCGGTTTACATTGATAGCCGTTAGCTTTTGGCTCTTAGCCGTTGGCAGTGGTTGGTGGTCAGTGATGGGAATCCTTTGGCTTTTAGTATCTAAAATTAGAAATCAGAAGTTAGAAATTAGAATTTAGAATTTGCTATCGCTTGTTTGTTACTGATGGGCGAGGGCGTATCTGCGATTTTGTTAAACTGTTTTTGCAATGAACGTACTTCACTCTTTTCGTTTAGATTGTTTGTTACAGTAAGAAAAAGCAATAGCCAACAAACGTGCTTTTAAAAGGATGGCATACATTTCTTCTGAATGTAGTTCGAAATGAATCCTTAGTGAGAACGGGAAGTTCCGAGCTTGCTCGGAAATCACCCGCACGAACTTAGGATTTATGAGAACGCAATTCAGAAAAGAAATGTCAGCCTTGACTTTTTGGTTCTTTTGTGTCACCCGAGTACCGTATAAACGGTACGAGAGCATTGAGTACCTTTAAAATTAATACGGAACGAAATAACACAAAAGAACATAAAGAAAGATTGAAACATAACCATCTATCTAAAGTCTTTAAAATCCAATAGAAACCATATTTTGGGGAATGAGCATTTTCGGTACTACGGTACTTAGGTAGGCTTAGTATCACAAGCTTACAGGAATTAAACTGACATAGTTAAATGGTTCGGTGCTACGCACCTATCTTATGTTTATTGTTATGTTATTACAAATGGTACGCCGTTATACGGCTTACGTTGATTGCTTTTAGTCCAAAAGTTTCGGAATGTTGCGTGGTACAAGTTCCGAGTATTGTCCTGAAAATTATGGTTCACTCCTAACTCAGAACTTCGGACTTCCGTCTTCCAACTTCAACACCCAATAGCTACAAGTCAGTAAAATCATTCAAATGCTACGGCACTATCGCCTTTAACAAGTGGTAAGTATTTTAAAGATGGAGAAGCAATAAGTTCGCCTAATCCTAAGGTATCCCATTTGTTGTCTATATTGGCAATTGTTTCGGGATTCATTGTTACAATATTGGGCCATTTTCGGTCGAAAAAATTGTTTTGTCTGTTTTTGGAAGTTCCGTCAATGATTAAAGGTAGTTGAGGCATGTTGTTTTCGTTGAAACTAAAATAACAATCTCTTTCGGGGTCAATATTGTTTGCAACTAACCAAGTAATTGTAGAAAAATCCATATTTACAACTTCCGAATCAACTATAATTAGGTAATGAATTACATTTTCGATGTTTTTGTTTATGCTATTTACCAAATCGTATATTTCTATTTTATTTTCAAGACTTATAATAAGTGCAGGAAAATTAAGTTTAAGCAAACTGCTGTTGTACGTGAGTTTTGTGTTGTTTAAAAACATCAGAGTTTCTTCGGCATCGAATGTGTTTTTAATGTTGTTTTTAGAAGTCGCATCAAATCCGATTTTTGAACCGTATGCAAATTGAGTGCTTGCGTGGTCTAAGACATCGGTAGGACCGTTTGAAAAGCTAATATCAGTCAAAGGATTGACGTTTTGAGCAATAATTTTCAGCAACTCAAAGTAGTTTTTAAGGTTTACGTCTTCGTCGAAAACAAACAGGGCTTTATTAAACATCATTTGTCCGGCTCCCCACAATGCATTCATAACTTTATTAGCTTGTCCCGGATACGATTTTTTAATGTTAGCCAACACAATATTGTGAAAAACGCCTTCGTGAGGCATGTGCATATCTTTAAGTTCAGGCACTATTGCAAACTGAATTAGCGGCAAAAAAATTCTTTCGGTAGCCAAACCAAGCCATTTGTCCTCTTGCGGAGGTATTCCTACGATAGTTGTCGGGTAAATCGCATCTTTTTTATGAGTTATGCAAGTTACGTGAAATTTAGGATAATAATCGGCTAAGGAGTAAAAACCTGTATGGTCGCCGAAAGGACCTTCCAAAACTAATTCTTCATTCGGATCGACGTAACCTTCAATAACAAAATCGGCATCGTATGGTACGTAAATATCGTTGGTAATACACTTTACAAGTTTCACCTTTTTTTTACGCAAAAAACCGGCTAACAAATATTCGTTTATATTTTCGGGCAAAGGAGCCGATGCACAATAAGTATATATTGGGTCGCCGCCAAGCACGACTGATACAGGCATCAGCTTGTTTTGTTTTTTGTAGATTTGGTAATGAGATGCCGAATTTTTGTGCAGATGCCAATGCATACCTGTTTCGTTTTCTGAAAGGACTTGCATACGGTACATTCCTACATTTTGAATATTATTTTCGGGGTTGACGGTATGAACAATCGGTAATGTAATAAAAGGCGCAGCATCGTGTGTCCAACATTTTATTATTGGTAGTTCATTTAAGTTTGCTTGTCGGTTTATAACTTGCTGACAAATTCCCTTTCTGTTAGTTTTTTTTGGAAAAAAATTGCTAAGTTCGTTTAGCAAAGGCAATAGCTTTAGCTTATCTTTTAAGGTGTTTTTTGGTTCAAATAATTTCTCTATAATGTTATTGATTTCTCGTGCAGGTTTATCAATATCGCTGATGTTTAAAGCTTCGCAAAGTCTTTTGTCGGAAGCAAAAGCATTGATAAGTACAGGAAATTTTGAACCGTTATTTTCAAACAAAATTGCTTTGCCGTTGTTTTTAACCATACGGTCGGCTATTTCGCTTATTTCCAATTCGGTAGAAACAAAAGATTTTACTCTAACGATTTCATCAATCTGTTCAAGATTATGAACAAACTTTTGCATTCCGTAGTATTTTTGTTTCATAGTGTAATAAGCCAAATAGGTTGGCAATAATTATTTCATGTTACGTTTTACCATTTCTTCGACAATAAAAGATGCAACATCGTCGGCGTAAGTGTTCATGCCGAAGCCAGCATCATATCCGAGTTCTTTGGCAAGTTCGTGAGATATACGAGGTCCACCGCAAATCAAAATTATTTTATCTCTCAGATTTTCTGCTTCCAACATTTCAACCAATTCAGTCAGATTTTGTATGTGAACATCTTTTTGAGTTACCGTTTGCGACACGAGCAGAGCATCGGCTTTAAGTTCTATAGCTTTAGCAATAAAATCTTCGTTCAAAACCTGACTACCCATATTAAGAGCTTCAAACATTTCGTAGCGTTCCAAGCCGAAGTGTCCGGCATATCCTTTCATGTTCATAATAGCATCAATTCCAACGGTATGAGCGTCGGTTCCGGTGCTGGCGCCAACAACAACAACTTTTCTTCCGATATTTTCTTTAATATACTCGTTAGTCTCTTCCATGCTCATTGTTGTAGTTTCAACCTTCGGCACATATATTTTTGTGAAATCAATAGTGTGGGTGCAACTACCGTAACAATTAAAAAAAGTGAATCCTTCCGTCAGTTCTTTATAATAAACAACCATAGGATTATCAAAGCCCATAGCTCTCATAATTTGTTTGGCGGCTTCAACGGCTTCGGCATTGCACGAAACTGGTAGAGTGAAACTTAGCTGAACCTTGCCGTCGTTCATCGTATCGCCGTAAGGTTTAAGTTTTTTAAGGTCTAGGGTAGTATTGCCTTGTTTATTATCAGTTGTAAAACTACATCCACTCATAACAATTTATCCTTTCTATTTTATATTATTTCAAATTTGCGTTCATTAAACCTATAAACGGATTATAGTATGCATTGCCTTTTTGGACTACGCCATCAAGACCTTTGCCACCGTTTTTCGGTCGTTTTACATCGGCGAATATACCTTTTTCAAGAGCGTTAAATAAGCCTTCTTGTTCAATCTTTTTGAGTAAATCCAATGCTTCATCAAGTACTTGATGAGCTCTTTTTTGTATAATTCCGTTTTCTTTAAATTCAACATCGCTTCCCAAATCTTTCATGTTGTTGAATATGTATTTAGCATTTTCTATCGATAAATACCTATCGCTCATAAAAGGCGTGTGTACAGCTTCGGTCAGCATTCCCAAAAGTTGCAAACCTTGTCCTGTCCATATAGCAATTTGATTAAACAATGCGTTTTGCACGTGTCCTTTGAAAATATTGCCTGTCATGTATTTGGTTGGAGGCATGTATTTTAGAGGAGCTTTTGGGAAAATTTCTCTTGTCATTTGAGCTTGTGCAAGCTCGTACAAGAACCCGTTTGTAATGTCCGGATCCATTTCAAAAGCGTGTCCAAGTCCCATTTGTTCTTCGGGAAGACCAGCTGTTAGTGCCAATTGCTCATTTATAAGGTCGCTTGCAAGAACAGTTCTGGCTTCTTCGTAAGCATCTGATGTTGTAAGGTAGTTGTCTTCACCGGTATTGATAATAATTCCGGCAAATCCGTTGATAATTCGCGAAAAATATTGGTCAACCAATGTGCGTTGCATATTAATATCGCGGAACAAAATTCCGTACAGGGCATCGTTAAGCATAACGTCAAGACCTTCAAAAGCACCCATAACGGCAATTTCGGGCATACATAGTCCGGAACAATAGTTGCAAAGTCTTATGTATCTGCCAACTTCGTATCCAACTTCATCTAAGGCTTTACGCATAATTCGGAAATTTTCCTGAGTAGCGTAAGTTCCGCCAAAGCCTTCGGTTGTAGCACCATAAGGAACATAATCCAATAGGCTTTGTCCGGTAGTTCTGATAACAGCAATAATATCGGCTCCCTGACGAGCTGCAGCTTGTGCTTGTATAGTATCTTCGTAAATATTGCCGGTTGCAACTATAACGTACAAGTAAGGCATTGCACCTTCTCCAATTTCTGCAATGGTTTTTTCTCTATTTTTACGTTTTTCTGTAATCCTTTCTATAGATTTTGTTACGTAAGGTTTTAGTATGTTTTCTCTTTCGGTAAAAGAAATTGCAGGATACTGTGTGATGTCAATCTCGCCTGTATTAACTTTTTCGGCTATTTGCTGCGGCGTTAACGATGTTGCCACCATTGCATTTGAAAGATAATAAAGCAAACCCTGTGATAGCACGTTTTTGTCTTTCAAAAAATCGACAATAACGTTAGGGTAGGGTACTTCGTTTTCGTTTATCCCATCAATACCCATAAGGCGGGCTAGAGTTCTTTCTACAGCTACGGTTGTATAGTTTTCAACAAATTCCTGCACCGAGTTGGCAATGTTACTTGCAACTTTTCTGGCTTCTTCTACTTTGTTGAAATCAAGTCCTAATTTGCTTTTTTGTTCCATGTATATTTCTTTCTATATCAGTCTTTTGTTTTAATATGTTGTTTTGCTTTTTTTATCAGCTCTTCGTCAATTTTAAGTATTTCGGCGATGTTAATGGCGTCAAGCGGTGTGTCGCCGTCGTCTTTTATTAATGAATAATCCATAAATTTGTTCAGGTCGGCGACGCTACAATCTTGCGGTTCTTTGCCGTCGGTATTTAAGCCAACAACCCTTAGTCGTATGCAGTTTGAAACAATTCCGCTAAAGTGAGTTGTAACAATACTGTATGCCTTATACTTATCTAGTAAATTTATTATTGAGTTGACAAGTGCGGTTCCTTCAATAGGGTTTGTAGTACTTGCGGGTTCGTCGAGCAAGATTAGCACTTTTTTATTCTTTCTTATGGCTTTAATTACCTTGTCGAAGGTAACCAATTCGGCACCGAAAGATGAAAGTCCTTTTTCTATGCTTTGCGTGTCGGAAAAGTTACTTATAACCGTTTCAACCGGCACGATTTCGGCATGTTTTGCAGGGATAAAAAATCCAAATTGGAATAAATATTGGCAAAGCTGAACGGTTTTAAGTAGTACGGTTTTGCCACCCATATTTGCTCCTGTTATAAGTGTAGGTTTGTTTTCAATTTTAACAGAAACAGGTTGAACCTCTTTATTTTGTTTGTTTAATATATGTTTTAAGTGGGGATAATAAACAGATTCCAAAACTGTCTTGTCATCAGAAATAACAGGTCTTACAAAATCATTAAGCAAAACATATTTAGATTTTGCAAGAACGAAATCGGTATAAGCAACTTTTTCAAAATTTTGTTTAATGGTATCGTGATGCTCGTACAGTTGTCTGCTCAAATCTTCTCTTATTGAGTTTTCAAGCTGAACAATTTCGGAATAAATCTTTGCTTTGGCTTCTTCGTCGGTTGCTTCGGATAATTGTTTCCTTAGTTTGGCTATTTCCGGACTATATTCATCGTAGATGTAAAAATCGGCAACATTAAGATTATTTGGGTCAAGTACTTTTATAATGTCGCTGCTTTCTTCCAATTGCGGTTTGTAGTTGGGAAGATTTTTGCTCAAATTATAAATTTGATTGGCAATAATGGCAAAGCGTTTAATTTCAAAAAAATCAATATCGGTAAGAGTAACCCTGCCTTTGAGCCGTTCTAAAGAATAGTTGATTTCATTTACCTGATGGATTTGTAGCTTGATTTTCTTTAAAATTTTCAGAAATTCTGGGTCTTTACGATAATGTAAAAACAGGTCAACGGTGTCAAGCTCTTCCTTAATTTTATCAGGATTGGTGATAAACTTTTGATTTAGTGCGAACTTTTTACCCGCCGAACACAAAAATTCGTGGTGGTCGATAATGAACTTAACCCCTTCAACAGATTGGTATGCCTTATGTAAATTTAGTTCCATTGCTCTTGTTTTACATCTATTATGGGGTAATTAATTTGTTTTGACAGTGCCGCAACCAACTCTTCGGAGTTTAGTGTAAACCCTTTGGGAGAATATGGATTACAACATATAGCTACAAGTTTGGTTTTGTTGGCTACGTAAATTTCATTATTGTTTCGCAAAAATGTGTTTAGAGTTTTGTTGCTCAGAAAAACCTTGGTAAAATCGGCAACTATTAATTTGAATTTACCTTTTTTGCGTGTAATAATAGTCTCAAGAATCTTATCGGTAATAGCACCATTTGTAAAAATAGTATCACTTTTATCTAATTCGGAATGATTTATCTTGTCAATCAGCATAAGCGATTCTATTTTTAGATTTTTCCACGAATTTTTTTCATTATCAAAAATCCAAGTGTTGCTGATTTCGGTGTCGTATGCAGGCAAGTCGTGTTCCCATTGAGGAATGTTTACAATATTTACCCAATGTTTGGTTTTACTGACAATAGTATTGATATGTGGCGAAATAACGGCTCCCGTACACAAAACAATAGCTTCGGCAATTGCAGGTGATGCGTGGAACGAGCGAGAAATAGCACCATCTATCAAGATAATATCGGTGTTGATATTATTAATTGATTTTATTTGCTGTATTATTTCTTTTACCCACGATGTTTTATCGGGTCCGGCAATAATACATTTTCCGTCGCTCATAGCTTCGGCTGTAACCATACGTCCCATAGACGAACGCTGATTGCTTACGTTATGTATTTTTGCGTCTAACATTTTTTGCAGATAAAACTTTTCGGAGGTAACGAATATCATTCCTTTGTGTAGATTTATTTCAGGTTTTGCGGTAGTCGTTACCTGATCAACGCTTTCTCCGTCTAGTCCTATTGAAGTTAGAGCTACCCTTTTATTGTGGTCGAAGTACAGTCTATCTATGATATAATTTAAACAAGTAGTTTTTCCGGAATTTTTTTCTAAACCGGCAATTGAAACTGTATTATATTTAAGTAACTGTTCAACAAAGGACATACTCTAAAAAACACCTACAACTACTTTTATTTTTTATTTCTTTTGGTGCGCGACAAATTTTCGGGTTCAAGCGATATTTGTTTGCCTTTAAAAAGAGCGGCAACACCTTCAACATTACTGTCTTCGTTATCGCATTTGCAGATTTCGCTTTTATAGTCGGTAGGTTGGCTATAAGTACTAATAACTCCTTCGAAGTTGCGTAAAATAACTTTGTCGGGGCTTTGCGATATCAAATAGTTAGGCATTACAGGAATTTTGCCGCCACCACCAGGAGCATCAACTACAAAGGTTGGAACTGCATATCCGGAGGTGTGACCGCGTAGGTTTTCGATGATTTCTATACCTTTCGATACAGGAGTTCTGAAATGCTCTAATCCCATCGATAAGTCGCATTGGTAGATGTAGTAAGGTCTTACTCTAATTCTGACCAATCCTTGTACGAGGTCTTTCATTATTTTTGGGCAGTCGTTTACGCCTCTTAGTAAAACCGATTGGTTACCTAGCGGAATTCCGGCATCGGCAAGTTTTTCGCAAGCCAATTTCGATTCGGGTGTAATTTCGTTAGGATGATTAAAGTGAGTGTTCAACCATATTGGGTGATACTTTTTAAGCATGTTTACTAAGTCGTCGGTAATACGTTGCGGACAAACAACCGGAACGCGAGTACCAATACGAATAATTTCTACGTGAGGTATTTCTCTAAGTCGTTGAATTATAGATTCTAGCATATTATCACTAACCATAAGCGCATCTCCTCCGGAAAGTAGCACATCTCTAACTTGCGGTGTGCGAGCTATATAGTCTATGCCTGCTTGTATTCTCTCAGCCGGCGATGCTTTGTCGGTCTGACCTGCAAAACGTCTTCTGGTGCAGTGTCGGCAGTACATTGAACACATATCTGTTATCAGAAACAAAACTCTGTCGGGGTATCTGTGCGTTAACCCAGGAACCGGCGCATCTTCATCTTCGTGCAGAGGGTCGTTAAGGTCGGCAGCACTTATGTGCGTTTCCAATCCCGAAGGAATAGCTTGCTTACGAACGGGATCATTAGGATCGTCGGTATTTATTAAACTCAGATAGTAAGGCGTAATAGCCATACGTAGTGTTTCTAATGATTTTTTTACCCCTTCTTCTTCAGTTTTTGTAAGAGGGACATATTTCACAAGCTCGTCAAAAGTTTCTATTCTATTGCGAACTTGCCATTTCCAGTCGTTCCAATCTTGTTCCGAAACTTCGGGAAACATTCTTTGTTTGTTCGATTTTGTGTTCATTGTAGTGTTTTATCTGATTTTTAAACACATTGGACATACTCATAAGGTAAGTCCAATGTGCGAGAATATGTTAGTTCATCAAGAATTATTAAGCGTATAACTCTTGAAATATATTTCTTATTTTTTCCGATTCTCTAAGAATTTGAAGCGTAATTTCGGCGTGTCCTTTGGTATATCCGTTACCGACAATCATAGTAACGTCGCTACCAACACCTTCGGCTCCTAATGCAGCTTTTGTGAAGCTTGTAGCCATTGAGAAGAAATAAACAAGTCCGCTATCTTTGGTACAAAGAATACTTGTCATTTCCGTATCGGGGATGTTAACGTTGTTGATGGTAACATCGGCCATTTCGCCGTTTGTAAGCTCTTCAATTTTCTCGATAATAGGAACCGGATTTGTTGCATCGGCTGGGAAAACATGGTCGCAAAGTTCAAGTCCTTCTAGGCGCTTAGTACTTCTTTCGCTGTGTGTAATTCCAATAACTTTACCTGTAACTCCGGCACGTTTTTTTGCTTCGTAGCAGCAAAGCATACCTGATTTTCCGCCTGCTCCGATGATAATCACTGTATCGCCGGGTTTAACTAATTTGGCAGTTTGTGCAGGTGCTCCGGCAACGTCTAATGCCGATAGAGCTAATGTTTCCGGCATATCGGCAGGTATTTTTGCGTAAATTCCGCTTTCAAATAAAATAGCTTTTCCGTCTATATCAACTTGGTCAATGTCGGGACGGATTTCTTTAATTTTATCGATACGCAAAGGAGTAAGCGACAATGAAACGAGTGTAGCTATTTTGTCGCCAGGTTTTAAATCTATTTTACCTTCAAGTGCAGAACCTATTTTTTCAACTGTTCCAAGTAGCATTCCACCCGAGCCTGTCCATGGATTGCGGTGCTTACCTTGTTTTTCAACAATTTCCATCATTATTTCGGCTATTCTTTTTGGGTCGTTGTTAGCTCTGGCTTTGATGTCGGTAAACGATGCAGAGTCAACATTAAGGGTTTGCACGTCGATAAGAATTTCGTTGTCGTACAAAATATCCATGTTGTTATCTAACTTATTAGCCGGTTGTGGCAATACTCCTTTTGGTTCGATTACG
>JAQVEX010000054.1 GCA_028697555.1 Lentimicrobiaceae bacterium
TCCCCAAACTACATATTTCTCCAAAAACTTCAATTAACGGGCATTTTAATTGTAGCGATAACACAATAGACATCAAAACTAAAACCGACCTTATACAATACGCTAACATTTCTGTTTTTGATGCAAATATTGATATTAACAACCATAATATAGCCGACAATATCGACGCAAATATTACCGCAAAAGCTATTGTGCCGTCAAAAACCAACAGAATTGATACCACGTTTTATATTTTCGAAAACTTCGATACCAAAATCAATATAGTTGATAATAAGATTCAGTATAATATTTTGTGGGATAATATTGATTATTCTGCCGATGATGGAAATATTGTCGGACACATTGATTTACAGCAATTTCCGAAAACGGAAATTATCAATTCCAAAAGCCATATTACCTACCACGATTCAACATGGCAGCTGTTCCCAAACAGTAAAATAGTAATCGATAGCAATGCTATACTTGTTGATAATTTCGGTATATTGCATAACAAACAAAAATTATCTTTAAATGGAGTTCTTTCATCAGATATTAAAGATGAATTGCTTGTAAACATAAGTAATTTCGACGTATCAATAGCCGATTTTCTTACACTTGAAAAAAATATGGATTTCGACGGAATTATTACCGGCTCGGCAAAAGTAGCTTCCGTTTTAGGGTCGCCACGATTAGATGCCGACTTCTACTTAGATAAATTCGGTTTTAACGGCGAAAGATTGGGTTCAGCCAAGATTTTGAGCATTTGGGATAATGTAAACAGCGAGTTAAACCTTGATGTTCAGGTTGTTTACAAAGGAAATTACAGCACTTACTACCCGATAAAAGTATTGGGAAAGGTTATGCCGTACAATAAAGGCGACAATTTTGGTTTAGATATTGAAATGGATAACTTTAACATTTCTACCTTAGAGCCATTTACCGAAGGTATTTTTTCAAGAATTAGGGGTTTAGCCTTAGGAAAATTAAAGCTAAGCGGTACATTTAGCGAACCCGTTTTGTTAGGAAATCTTAATCTGATGCGTTCGGAGTTTCTTGTCGATTTTCTGAAAACATCGTACTCGTTTACGGGTAATATTAATTTGGCTGAAGACAGAATTTGGTTCAAAGATATTACCCTTACCGACTCTATCGGAAAAACCGGCATTGCCAGCGGTTCTATTTATCACAAGAATTTTTCAGACCTCACAACGGATATTAAAATTGTAGCAAAAAATTTATCGGCACTTAACACCGAATACTCGCCCAACCAAATTTTTTATGGCAAAGCAATAGTTTCGGGTATAGTTGACATAACGGGTCCGTTTAACAATCTAGATATGGACATAAAGATAAGAACGGAACAAGGTACTAATGTTGTAATTCCGCTTAACAGCTCTACAAGTATCAACGATAACGATTTCATTATTTTCAGAAATTCTGAAGAAAGCGATTCAATAACATTCGACCATTTTATTAAAGAAAAAGGTGGTTTAAATGTTTCTTTGGGTATTGAAGCCAATCCTAACGCCAAATTGGGCATTGTTTTACCCAACCAATTGGGCGATATTGAAGTAATAGGCGAAGGCAATATTGCTTTAGATGTTAATACCAAAGGCGGTTACGCTATGCACGGCGAATACGTGATGGAGAAAGGTGTTTTTAATTTCAATTTTCAAAACATTTTAAAACGCACGTTTTCAATAAGTAGCGGCAGCTCCATAACCTTTAACGGAAGTCCGTTTGATGCAAACGTAGATATTTCGGCTGTTTACAAACTACGTACATCCGTTAACACCTTACCAGGTATGAGCGAATACGGCGACGTCAGAGTGCCGGTTAATTGCGTTCTTAAAATGAAAAACAACTTGTTTAATCCCGATTTAACTTTTTCAATCGACTTGCCCGATGTTGACAACGAAATACGACAAAAAATATTTAGTGTTATTGATACATCAAGCGTTACCGCAATGAACCAGCAAATGATTTCTTTGTTGGTGCTTAACAGTTTTAGTTCAAATAGCGGTGTAATGCTTGCCGAAACCGGAATTTTATCATCAACCGAGCTGTTTACAAATCAAATAAACAATTGGCTATCGCAAATTTCAAAAGACTTTGATATTGGTGTTAAATATCGCCCGGGTTCTGATATATCAACACAGGACTTGGAATTGGTATTATCGACACAATTGTTTGATAACAGGGTTACAATTAACGGCAGTTTCGGAAGTTCTTACAGTGCTTCAACTCAGTCGAACAGATGGATTGGAGATATGGAAGTTGAAGTTAAAATCACGCAAGACGGCAGGCTCAGGACTAAAGTCTTTAACAGAACAAATACTGCTTTAAGCTACATTACCGAACAATCGCCTTATACGCAAGGTGTTGGAATATATTATCGTCGCGAGTTCGATATTATTAAAGAATTTTTCAAAAACAAAAGTCCGAATGTCAGAAACAAATAATTTATTGATTTATAAGTCATCGGCAGGTTCGGGTAAGACTTATACACTTGTCTTGCAATATCTGCAATTGGCTCTGACCGACATTGACAATTTCGGAAAAATCATCGCTGTTACCTTTACCAACAAGGCAGCCGAAGAAATGAAGCAACGTGTTCTGAAGTATCTGAACCATTTGGCAAATCCCGAAAAGTATAAAAATACCGCAGCTAATACTACTTTGCTTAAAACATTGTGCGAGAATTTGAATTTATCGCCACAGCAAGTGAGTGACAGAGCCAAAGAATGCTTGTTTGAAATAATTCACAACTACGATAACTTTTCGATGAAAACCATCGATAGCTTTTTGGTACAAGTTGCCAGAAGTTTCAACAAAGACCTTAACCTGCCCTATAACTTTACGATAGAATTAGAAAATAAAGTCATAATTGATGAAGCTATAGACAATGTTTTTTCTAAAATTAATAGCGAAAACACAGAGATAACGAACACTTTGCTCGACTATACCTACAACAGGATAGAAGATGAAAAAGGTTGGAATTTTAAATACAATTTAGCTAAAAGTGCCAATTTTTTATTCGACGAAGGTACAGTACCGCATCTTGATAAACTATCGTCGATTTCTTACGAAGAAATGAAAAGCATTAATGATGCCATGCGCAAATACATTGATGACAAGGAAACACAGCAAAAGAATTGGGGTAAACAAGCTCTTAAACTGTTAGCTGACAACAACATTTCTTCCGACTGCTTACTCTATACAACAAGAGGCGTTTATAGTTATTTGAAAAAAGCTGAGTTTTCCCCTGCCGGAAAAAGAGCATTAGATGCTTACAACGACGATAAATGGATAAACAAAAAAAATGCAAGTCAAGATGTTATTGAAAGGTTTTATTTAATTCAAGATGAACTCAATCAATTACTCGGACAGATGATAAGTGCTACTTCCGATGAAGAAGTGTCGAAGTACAATTTGTACAAAATCCTTACCGATAACAACTACAACCTTTTACTGTACCGACTTCTGTTAAGCGAGATTAACGACATCTACGAAGTAAAGAAAAGCGTACATCTATCGGAGATAAACAAAAACATCTCAAAAATTGTTACCGAAGAACCGGTTCCCTTTATTTACGAGAAAATCGGTACTTATTATAAGAATTTTTTAATCGATGAGTTTCAGGACACTTCCGAATTGCAATGGATAGAGTTTATCCCGTTGATTAGCAACTCTTTGGCGTCAGGAAATAAAAATTTGATAGTCGGCGATGCTAAGCAATCTATTTATCGTTTTAGAAACAGCAATGTTCAACAATTCGTATCGCTGCCTAAACTTCCCGAAAACTTTAAGGATACCGCTGTTTACGACGAAGAACAAAACTTAGAGCAAAACGCTGAGATAATTGTATTGGACAACAATTACAGGTCGAAAAAAGAAATTATAAACTTTAATAATGAGTTTTATAAGTTTTTGTCGGAAACTCAAACAGATTTCATTAAAGAAGTTTACACCGATGTTGAGCAAAAAGTCGGTACTAGCAAACAAAACGGCGGTTATGTGCAAATTACATTTGCAGAAAAAAACAATAGCAAAACTGATAACAACTACACTCCTACCTTTGACGATACAAACGAAGATGAAATCAATAAAGAAGAAGAAAACGCATTTTTGACTCACACATTAAGCATTGTTAATCAGGCAATTGAAAACAGTTTCGATTACAGCGATATAGCAATATTGGTCGAGAAAAATGCACAAGCACAAGCAGTAGTAGATTTCCTTTACAAAAACAATATTCCATCGTCAACAACTTCAAATTTAAAATTAAAAACTTCCAAAAAAGTTCAGTTTATCAATAATATGCTTAGCTATATTGTTGATGATAGCGACATTGTTACAAGTGCAAATATATTGGCTTATCTTACTGAAAGTGAACTTATTGATAAACCTTTTGTAGAAGTAATCAATCAGCTTAAAAAAAGCAATTTGGTTTCGGTATTGCAAAATAACGGTTTTAATTTTCATTTGAATATGATTCAAGGCATTGCCGTGTACGAAATTGTTGAATACATTATCAATACCTTTAAACTCAACACCCAGCCCGACCCTTTTATTGATGCTTATCGAGATTTTATTTATAAATCGGCTAATGCTAATAACAACAATATTATCGATATATTGGCAGATTGGGAATTGCGAAAAGAAAATCTTTCAATATCTACACCCGACAACTTTAATGCGGTTAATGTGCTTACAATACACGGTTCTAAGGGTTTGGAATTTCCAATTGTAATTTGGTTGGTTTTTGAAAACCCAAAACGCAAATATTCTAAAGATTATTCGTGGATTTTGCACAACGATAAAATTATTAAAGACGAGACTCTTTTTCTGTACAAAAACACCAATACAATCAACCCCTACTCTCACATTTCCGAATCGGAGCAAAAATACACCGAGTTGGAAAAGATAAACAAAATGTACGTAGCTACAACCAGAGCTGCCGAGCAACTATATATTTTAGCTTGCAAACCTGAGAAAGATATAAAAGGACTTGACGATTACATATATCAACCCGAACATGCTTTAAAAGCGTTTGTTGAAAGCGATATTTGCAATTTTATTACCGATGACGAAATTAGGTATAGCATAGGAACAATGGCTCCAAAAGTCGATAAAAAACAAACAATCCAACCTGCTTTTAAAATCGACAAATTCCCTAATTTCAAATCGTGGAAAGAAAATATTATAGTTGCACCGGTTTCGTCAAAAAAGTACTCGGAAAGCAATGCCGACAACAATTGGGGTAATTGGCTGCATAGTATTTTATCAAATATAAATTCCAATACCGATATCAAAAAAGCAATAGATACTCAACTTTTGCAATATAAAATCACTCCAGAACAACTTGCTGAAACTGAAATAATTATCAAACAAGTAACCGAACATGAATTGTTGAGCAAATATTTCACTGATTCATCGTGGAAAGTTTTATCCGAAATTGAAATTGTTGAACCATCAGGAAAACTTCATCGTCCCGATAAAATATTTGTCAAAAAAGACAATGCCGTACTATTAGAATTTAAGACAGGTAAGGAATTACCGGATCACAAACAGCAAATTTTAAGGTATAAAACCCTTTTAACTCAAATGAATTACCATGTTGAGCATTGTTATCTGATTTATTTGCATAATCCTGTGGATTTGCAAGAGATATAAAGTTTTTTACATTTGCCATTACAAAATATTTGAAAAAGTTGATAATCAAAGAAGATTATTGATTTTAAAACAAAAAATTAACAAGAAATGTTTGCTATTTGATAAAATAATATTACCTTTGCAAACCAATTAAGAAAAGATAAAACGATGGCAAAAAAAGTAAAAGAAGCAAGGGTTCAGGTAATTTTAGAATGCACCGAGCATAAGGAAAGCGGTATGCCCGGTACATCTCGTTATGTTACAACAAAGAACAAAAAAAACACACCCGGACGACTAGAATTAAAAAAATACAATCCTGTATTAAAGAAAGTTACATTACATAGAGAAATTAAATAAATAAAATATTATGGCAAAGAAAGCTGTTGCAACACTTAGATTATCATCAAGCAAGAATTTTGCGAAAGTTATTACAATGAGCCGCTCAAAAAAGACCGGCGCTTATACTTTCCAAGAAAATATTGTTCCCGCTGAACACGTAAACGAGTTCCTTAAAGGAAAATAGTTGAATTTGAAAAAATACGATTAGAGCTTTTTCTATCCCGAAAAGGCTCTTTTTGCTTTTTTAAATTCTACAAATTTGTTTACTTTGTAAGTACAAATTAAAATCAATAACCATGGGTATTTTTTCATTATTCAACAAAGACAAAAAGAAAGACTTAGAAAAAGGTCTCGAAAAATCTCATAACAGTGTATTTACAAAGATTTCAAGGGCTATAATCGGGAAATCAAAAATAGACGATACGGTATTAGACGACCTTGAAGAAATCCTTATCAGCTCGGATGTTGGCGTTGAAACTACCCTAAAAATAATTGATAGCATCGAAAAGCGCGTAGCACGCGATAAATACCTTACAACTGCCGAACTCAACAAAATATTACGCGAAGAAGTCGCTCTTTTGCTTACCGAAAACTCGTCGGATAAATTCGTAAACTTCGATTTTGAAAAGCGTGAAACTCCTTATGTTATTATGGTTGTCGGCGTTAACGGCGTTGGCAAAACCACAACTATTGGTAAATTAGCATATAATTTTAAAAACGCAGGCAAGAAAGTCGTACTCGGTGCTGCCGACACTTTTAGAGCTGCCGCTATAGACCAACTGACCGTTTGGGCAGAACGCGTCGGTGTTGATATTGTCAAGCAAGAAATGGGTTCCGACCCTGCTTCGGTTGCTTTCGATACTCTAAAATCTGCGGTTAATAAAAACGCCGATGTAGTTATTATCGACACTGCCGGCAGATTGCATAACAAAATCAACTTGATGAACGAGCTCACAAAAATTAAAAAGGTTATGCAAAAAGTCATACCCGACGCTCCTAACGAAGTTATGCTTATTTTAGATGCTTCTACCGGTCAGAATGCCATTGAGCAGGCAAAGCAATTTACCGCTGCAACCGAAGTCTCATCATTAGTGCTTACAAAATTAGACGGTACAGCCAAAGGTGGTGTTGCAATCGGAATATCCGACCAATTTCAAATTCCAATCAGATTTATTGGCTTGGGCGAAAAACCCGAAGACCTGCAAGTATTCAACAAAGATGAATTTGTTAATGTTATTTTTGCCGAAAAATAACTCCCCAATATTATGGAACCTACTGTTATCAGATTTATTTCGTTGGGCTGTCCAAAAAACTACACCGACACTCAATTGCTAATGGGTCAGTTTGACAATGCAAATTACAAAATTTTATTTGAAAATCAGGAAGGCAGCGAAGATATTGTTGTTATAAACACCTGCGGATTTATTAACGATGCAAGGGAGCAATCAATTGATACAATTTTTCATCAAATTGTGAGAAAAATAAGCGGAGAAATTAAGCAAATAATTGTCTTTGGCTGCTTTGTGCAACCTTATCGCGACGAATTGATTAAAGAATTACCTGAAGTTGATTTCTTTTTTGGAGTTGATAGTTTGAAAGAAATAGTTGATGCAATAAAGAAAAAGCCAACAAAATTCGAGCACAAACGCTATTTGAATAAACCCAATCATTATGCTTATTTGAAAATAGCCGACGGTTGCAATCGCCGATGTTCGTTTTGTGCAATACCTAATATAAAAGGCAAACACAAATCGTTTTCGCCGGAATATATAATGGAAGAAGCTAAAATGCTTGCCGATAAAGGTGTAAAAGAAATAATTTTAATCTCGCAAGAGCTTAATTCCTACGGCTACGACCTTAAAAACGGAGAAAATATTTCAAGTTTGGTAGAAAAACTTTCGGACAGCAACCTTTTTGAACGGATACGTTTGCATTATTTGTATACCAACAATTTTCCCGCCCGCCTGATCGACCTTATAGCCGAAAGAGATAACATTAGCAATTATATTGATATTCGGCTTCAGCACGTTAACGAAAATATCTTAAAAAGCATGAATCGTGGCGGAAACGAAAAGTCTATTTCGGAGCTTTTGGATAAGTTTCGTAAGAAGATAAAAAATCTTTCTATCCGCACTACCCTAATTGTCGGTTATCCTGGCGAAACAGCCAAAGAGTTCAAGCAATTATACGATTTTGTCAAAAAACAAAGATTCGACCGCTTAGGAGCATTCATTTTCTCTAAAGAAGAAAACACTCCGGCTTATTCATTAGTAGATAAGACTAGTCATAGAACCAAGCTAAATCGCCTTGACAAATTGTTAGAACTTCAATCGGGTATTAGTTTGCAAAATAATATTGATAAAATCGGTAACGTGTATAAAGTTATTATCGAAAGAGAAGAAGACGATTTTTACATAGCCCGCACACAATACGATTCTCCCGACATAGATAATGAAGTTTATTTGCGTAAAACAAGAAAACTAAAAGTCGGCGATTTTGTTAATATTAAAGCTACAAAAGCATATAGTTTCGACATAGAAGGCGAAATTATTGATTAGATTTTTAATTATTTTGTACTTTTACAAAAAATATTAAAAACAATCATGATGAAACATATTATATTTCTTTTAACATTATTATCTATTATCTGCACTGCAAGCGTTGTTAAATCGCAAAACCAGAGAGACGACAAAGGAAATAAAATAGGCTTGTGGGAAGAGAAAACCAATATGGGTACCGAAACCGGGTATTATATCGATAACCAAAAGCACGGTTCGTGGGCTTTGTACGCAAACAACAATAGATTGACCAAAATCACAAGTTATATTAATGGAATAAAGCAAGGCGTAGAAGTTACTCTAGACAACAGGGGTTACCTTCAATCGGATGTTAACTTCGAGAATGGCAAACTTCACGGCAAAGAAACTATTTACAAATACGGCTACATTCCTACTTCCGTAATTGACTACAAAAACGGTGAGATTGACGGCGAAAAAATTGTGTATTACGAAGATCAGCAAAACAAAATTATGGAGCATTCGCAATATACAAACGGTATGCAAAACGGATTTTCTAAATATTACGATACCAAAGGAAACCTTATTGCCGAATATAATTACGTTTTTAATGTATTAGAAGGAACTCAAAAGACATATTACCCCGAAGCTGTGCCAATGAGCGAACAGACGTACACCAACAACTTAGAAAACGGAGTTTTTAAAGAATACTACGAAAACGGAAACGAAAAAGTTGTTGGAAACTACAATATGGGAAACAAAGAAGGAATTTGGACTTACTACGACGAAGAAGGTTTTAAAAATCTTGAAGGCTTATACCAAAACGGAGTTCAAGAAGGCAGATGGAAACATTACGATGCCAAAGGTAAAGTTATAAAAACCGATAGGTACAAAAACGGAGTTTTAAAATAATTTATTTTGATGAAGTCAGTTGAAATTGCCAATCCTTTTGGCGAAATGGATAATTATCAGTGTTTTGGTTGTGCTCCCGACAATCCGTTTGGGTTGCAAATGAAATTTAAGTTGGAAGGCGATGAGGTTGTTTCGGAATGGAACCCAAAAGAGCATTTTCAGGGTTGGAATGGTGTTTTGCATGGAGGTATTCAGGCAACACTAATGGACGAAATTGCCAGCTGGGTCGTTTTTACTATTCTTGAAACATCGGGAGTAACTTCAAAAATGCAAGTAAACTTAGTTAAACCGCTTAAAATAAAAAACGGACCATATACGCTCAGAGCCAAACTTATTGAAACCAAAAACAATATTGCATCGGTTAGTGTTACTCTTGCCGATAGCAATAATATTGTTTGTTCCGATGCAATTATTGATTATTTTTATTATCCGGTGGAGATAGCAAAAAGAAGATTGTTTTATCCGGGCATAGAAAAGTTTTTGCCCGAATTATAATATGTTAAACATTTGTGATGCAAGAAAAAAAGTGGTACGCTGCATATACACGACCAAGAGCAGAGAAAAAAGTTTATGAAAGACTTACTAATAACGGTTTTGAAGCTTACCTTCCTATTCAACATGTAAAACGCAAGTGGAGCGACAGATATAAATGGGTTGATGTTCCGCTATTGCCTTCGTATATTTTTTTAAAACTTTCGCCAAGAGAATACATTGATGCCATTAAAACCGATGGATTGGTAAGGTATATTACTCTTACAGGGAAACCTACTCCTATTCCGGAAGTACAGATTAATAATTTAAAAATACTGCTGAACGAAAAAGATGCAGACATTGAGATTGAACTAAGTAGAGAAAACTTTAAACCCGGAACACCCGTAGTAATTAAATATGGAGCCTTTGCAGGAATTGAAGGAGAAGTTGTTGAACACAGGGGCAGCAAGCGCTTGCTCTTGCGACTAGATAATATCGGTCAGTCGATTACTGTAACATTGCCTATTAATCTTATTGAAATAGAAACCGACAAACAAAAGAAATAGCAGATCTATTTTCTTTTCTTTTTCTTTTTGCTTAGTTCAAATTCTTCAATTTGCTTTGTCAAAGTTTTCCAATCAGCGCTACTTTCTTCCGAATAGCTTATTGTATCCGAATAATCTATTGATTTTATGGGCATTAGCTCAATTTCTTCACCAATATAGTCCTGTATGTTTTGCAATTGTTTCATCTCGTTTTTGTCGCAAAAACTATATGCAAAACCTTTTTGTCGGTATCTGCCAGTACGTCCAATACGGTGTACGTAAGTTTCCCCAATTTCAGGCATATCATAATTAACAACAACAGCCACATCGGGAATATCAATGCCACGCGAGCTTACATCAGTTGCTATCAGAACTAATAAATCTCCTTTTATAAAATCGTTAAGTACGTCTAATCTGTCGCTTTGTTCTTTGCTGCCGTGAATTACTCCGCTGACTATACCCACTCTATCTAAAAACTTTTTTACTCTTTCGGCTCTAACTTTTGTGCGAACAAATACAAGTACTTTTTCGTTGTGATGTTCTTTTATCAAACGCTCTAAAAAGAAGCGTTTGTCGTCCATTTTAACCTTAAGCAATAAGTGTTTAATGTTTCTTGAAATGGGATTTTTGGGCGAAATTTGTATTCGTATTGGATTTCTGACAACAGAATATGCCAAACGTTTAATTTCCTTATTGATAGTTGCAGAAAAAAACAATGTTTGATGCGGTGGTAATTTTTTCACCAACTGATTAATATCATCAAGAAAGCCAAAACGTAACATTTGTTCGGCTTCATCTATGATAAGTGTATCAACATTATCAAAATTAATATATCCCTGACTGTACAAATCGAACATTCGTCCTGGCGTTGCAATAAGTATATCGCAGCCTTTGACTAATTTCTTAATTTGTGGCTCCTGCTCTACTCCACCAATAATAAAAACAGATTTAACAAAGGTATGTTTTTCAATATTATTAAAAAAGTTACCCAACTGAACAACAAGCTCCCTGGTTGGAGCCAATACAACGCATCTTATACCTTTACTACTTTTATTTGATTTGCTTTGATGTATTTTTTGAATTACAGGTATGGCAAAAGCCGCAGTTTTACCCGTTCCGGTTTGAGCTATCGCAAGCACATCTTGTCCTTGAAGTATTGGAGCAATACTTTTAAATTGAATATCTGTAGGGCGTCTATATCCCATTTCGGCAATATTGCGTTGCAATTCGGGACAAAATTGATATTGAGAAAATTTCATAAAAATTAAGATGCTTTTTCTATTACATAAAACAAAATACTTTCTATTATTGATACTATTATTGAAAACAGAATTGCTACCCAAATGCTACTGACAGAGAAACCTGCAATAAAATAGTCGGTTACTAAAACCAATATTCCGTTTATCACAAACAAAAACAAGCCTAGGGTGAGTAGAGATAAAGGCAAAGTAATAAGTACCAATAGCGGACGCAGAAATGCTTTTGAAATTGCAAATATTACTGCTACCAAAATAGCAACTTTAAAGTTTTGCAGCATAACTCCGTGATTGTTCAATAGATAACTGGCAAAAAATATAGCCAAAGTGCTTACTATAAGTCTAATAATTAGTTTCATGACTGCAAAGGTAAGAAATTCAGGATATAATAAATTATAACAAAAAAAAGCGGCGAATAAAATCCGCCGCTAAAAAAACTAATAATTTATTATTAACTAAAATCTAAACCCTGTCCACGAGAAAACAGAAGTGTTAGCACCGGTATTACCGGCTTCGATAATAATATTACTATTTTCACCTTCAATGTTAATTTCTTTTCCGGTAACCGGATTAACTAAGCTGTTTGTAACGTTAATTTTTGTGTCAGCTGTAGCATTTCCTTTTTTATCTTTAAGGTCGATAAGGTCTTTTACAATACCGGTTCCTTTAACAAGAGCATTGGTAATGGTAGCAGTAGCACCACGACGAACTTTAATAGCATCGTGCATGTATACGTCAGCACCTGTTGAGCGAATGTCTATAGTCATGTCAACAATTTTAAAGTTCGATTGGTTGTAGTGGTCGGTACCAACACCATCAAGGTTTCCGTCAGCTTCAACACCTCTTGGGTCTTCTTCAGTGCTTAAATAATCAGCTGTCCAAATTCCGTAGCAGTTTTTAAGTGTACCTGTATAACCTTGTGTAAAGTCAAACATGTCATCGTCTGGGTCAACTGCAAGTAAGTTGGTAACATTTACTGAACCGCCAAAAAATTCTATAGCGTCGTCCATACCACCTTCAATGTAAATGTTTTCGATTATAGTACCTGCACCAACACCATTTAGTGTAAGTCCGTTGTGTTCGGTATCACCGTCAAGGTTAGCACCGGTATAAAGAAGTTTTAAGTATTTAATAACTCCCGAATTGTCGTTAACGTCGTTTCCACCGTACAAAAGATCGGTATCAACTTCGGTTGTACCAACGTTATCGGAAATGTTAGGTCCTGATATTGGAGCTCTACCGTTTACAATTAAACCACCCCAAGCACCAGGTTGTTCAAGTTCAGCTGTCATAACAACAGGTTTTTCAGCTGTTCCGTTAACAAAGATTTTACCGCCTTGTTCAACTATAATGTAGTTGTAGAAAGCAGCATTGGTTCCTTGAATGTTTTTACCTTTAATAACAGTTCCTGCAGGAATTGTAAGTTTAGCACCGTCTTTAACTCTTAAAGTACCGGATAGAAAATAGGTTGTGTTTGCATCAAGCACAATGTCGTCGCCCGAAGGAATATCTCCTTTAAAGTTATCGGCAACTACTTCAAATTTGTTTTTGTGTTCATCTTCTTTAGGATCGCCACAAGAAGTTAAACCTAATGTTGCTACAGCTAGTAGCACGAGACTGATTTTTAAAATAATTTTGTTCATTTTGTTAATTTTTTAGAGATTTGTTTATTAATTAATTGATTGATTTTTAATTTGTTGATTTTAATTTGTTATAATTTATACGATAATCCCAATGAAAAACTGATACCTTTTTTGTACGATGAAAGTTCTACAGCTTCATTGGTTATATTTGTTTTTCTATATAATTGAAATTCAGGATTTAACAAGTTTTTAGCTTTTAAATTTATTGAGAAATTATCTGATAAAGCTATAGATGAAATGAAATCAAGGGTTGCTATACTTTTTTCCATAATGTCCTGATAGCCTTCTGTTCCAATTGTGTGAACTCTATCGCTGATATAGTTAAAGACTAAAGTATTGATGAAATTACCCTTTTCCGTATAAATTTGATGCGAAATATCAAAATTAACAATAATAGGAGCTGCACCTTCCAATGGCGAACCTGTGGTAACCGTTGGGTTTGGAACATCATAATCGCGTGATACTTTTGCATTAGTATAAATATACGAAGCGTTCAAACCTGCACTTAATCTGTTAAGGCGGCTATTAGTGGTAAATGTAAAGATGTTTTTACGCATTTCAAATTCAACACCGGCAACGGCTGCATATTTGGCAATATTTCTGTACGAAAGCAATCCTGCAGCGCTACCAACCGAAATTCGAGATATAGGACGAGTTATGTATTTGTAAAAAGTAGTTACCGAAATCAACTCCGATAAGGTTGGATAAAACTCCCATTTTAAGTCTGCATTGTAGTTGTCCGACGGTTTCAACTTATCGTATCCCATACTCTCAAAGTTGATATTTATATATTTGAAAGGAGAGATTTCTTTTGCTTGTGGCAATGTATAAGTCTTACTTAAACTCAAACGTAACGAGTTTCTGCTATCGACTGTGTATTTTAAGTTAAGACTTGGTAAAATGTAGTTTTTAACTATTTTATCAGGCTTAACATCGACACCTATTCCACTTAAGTCGTAAATAATAGACATATCAACCATATCGAATTTAACACCTGCATTAACATGAAATTTTCTTGCAAACTGATATGTACTTTCAATATAAGTTGAGTGTAATAGTTTTTTTACTGAGTAATCTTTAGAAGATATTTCGTGCATAAATCTGCCGGCATCATACCCTTCTTGATTATAAAAATCATCTAAAGAAAAGTCGTCAATATTGTAAACAGGGGACTGTCCGGGGCGTGGAGCAATGTTGTATTCAACTGCTTCAAAACCGTCTTTAACAATTCTTCCAATGTAGCCTACCTTTACGTACGAAGCATTGTCAAAATTGTCGTTAATTTTATATTTAAGAGATGTCTGGACATTGTAATCATTTTCTTTTAGAGTTGAAAAATAGCGTATATTGTTTTTATCTAACAACAAAACGTAATCTTTTGTACTGCCTGGAATCCTTTTAAATCCGTTTACACGTCTGTCGGGTTCCAATCCTGTAATATTATTGTACGAAAATCCTAAATCAAACTGAAATTTCTGACTTAATTGCCAACTGCTTATCAGTTGATTGATAAAAAGGCGGTTATCGTTTGATTGCTGACGTCTGAAAAAGCCATCGGTATCGTCTATACGTTCAAAAATTCCAATATAATCACTGACGTATTGATTATTTGTATGTACAAACATGAAATTATATATCAATTTATGTTTGTTGTTCATATTATATACAAGGTTAGCCAAGCCTAACTGACTTGTTTTTGCAGTAGATTTTTCACCTACAATATCCTGAACCACATGACCTGTTGTGGTTGTATTTTTTGAATATTCTTTTGAATAAAAGTAGTCGTTGCTATTATTAAGAGTGAAAAACACACTTAAATCGTTGTTTTTACCGCTAAACACAAATTTCTTTCCGCCCGAAATTGAAAAACTATTATCAATAATTACCGGTTTTATGGTAGGATTAAGCTTATTGTCGTAGTTGAACGTGTTTATATATGTAGGTTGCGAGTTGTTGGCAAAACCTAAAGCGTTCACTCCGTCGGCTTTTGCAAACTCATTGCCATAAGTTTGAGTGTTTACTCCACCTGATATACTAATATCTAACACTGCATCTTCGGTTAGTTCTTTCGATTGTATGTCAATAATAGCACCTCCTACATCGGAAATAAAGCTGGAAGTAAATACCTTATTAACACCTATATATTGTATAACATCGGTGCTGAAAAAATCTAAGGAAATATTCTTGTATTCAGGATCTTCCGAAGGAATAGGAAAACCGTTTAAAGTTGTTGCATTGTACCTATCGCCCAAACCTCTAACAAAAACGTTTTTAACACCTTCCTGCTTTGATATTCCCGATACCTTTGCAATAGCGTCTTTAGCATCGCCAACGCCTTTTCGCGAAAGCTCCTTCGCTCCTATGGTTTGTGTTTGAAGTACAGCTTGTTTTTGTTCAGCAAGAAGTACATTTTCGTTTTCACGACTTGCTTTTGCTGTAACCTGGACAGATTCTAATTCAAACTGCATTTCAATTAATTGAAAATCGTGCTCAACTACTTGCTTATCTTTTATTTCAATTTGTACAACTACAGGCTCGTAAGAAACAAAACCTGCTCTGAAAGAATAATTTCCGGCTGGTATATTTTTAAGTATAAAATCGCCATTTAAATCGGCAATAGTTCCAATAGTTGTTCCCTCAATTGATACCGAAGCTCCAATTAAGGGTTCGTTTGTATCAAAGTTGGTAATTTTTCCTTTTAAAATACCGGTTTGAGATTTTAATATAGAAACCGATAGAAACAACAACAATAAGGTTAATGCAATTTTTATTTTACCCGTCATGATGTAATTTAATTAGTTAATATTATTATTAGTTTTTTTCCTGATGCAAAAGTCGAAAGGTAATATTACAACTAAGTTACTTTAATGTTAAATAAACGTTAATAATGCTATTTACCCCAATCATGTAAACTGGGCGATTGGTTGATATTATTATTGTTAAAATGGTTTTTTATATAAAAATTTTACTACTTTTGTAGCAACAATAACTTATCAACACAATTATTAACAAACACATATGTACCAATGGAACAACGAGCTTTTAAAACATTTCTAATCATTTTATTATTTATTGCATCAGGTTATGCCTATTCGCAAAAAACTGTAATAAACGACACTGCCGATTATCCATATTGGATAAAAATGATGCAAGACCCCGACGAAAACTTTTATAAAACACAACGTGCCTTTAATTTATATTGGGAAGGTAGAGAAATAACCAAAGGTTGTGGCTGGAAACCGTTTAAAAGATGGGAAAGTAACATGATGTTTCGTGCTTCCGTTGATGGCAAATTACCAGACCCTCTAGAAACTAAGCGTGAAGTCGAAAAGTTCTTGGAAAAATACTCCACTAGATCTCCGCAAGGAAATTGGATAAGTCTTGGACCCGACGATTTTCCTGCAAAAGGTTATAAAGGTTTGGGCAGACTAAATGCTATTGCTTTTCACCCAACCGATCCTAACATTATTTACGTTGGTTCTCCTTCTGGCGGATTTTGGTATACAACTGTTGGTGGAAACGAATGGGTTACAACCACCGACGACCATCCTACCTTAGGTGTTTCGGCTATTGCTGTCGATCATGTCAACCCTAATATTATATACATTGGCACAGGCGACCGCGATGCAAACGACGCACCAGGACTTGGAGTCTACAAAAGCTACGACTCCGGACATACTTGGGAAGAAGCCAGCACAGGAATGGGTTACGTTACTGTTGGCAAAATGCTTATTCACCCAACTAATCCGCAAATACTGTACGCCGGTACAAGCGGTGGAATATTTAAATCTACCGACGGTGCTGCTACATGGACTAAAATACATGGTGTTTATGCAAAAGATTTAGCTTTTAAACCCGGAAATCCCAACGTAATTTACGCTTGTCATGGTGGTAGCTTTAGCTATACTACTAATGGTGGTAATACATGGAATATTCCCAGTTCCGGCTAC
>JAQVEX010000055.1 GCA_028697555.1 Lentimicrobiaceae bacterium
TAAAGTCGGTAACAAAGAAGCCAAACATACTATTGAAACGCTTGTAAAATACAAAGACCACCTTGAAAACTTCATGCCTGCCCGAACAATAGACCTTAGCGATGAAGAGAAGAAAGCCGTTGCCGATATTATGCTCATAACATCTAAACCTGTTATATACGTGTGTAATGTCGATTCCGACAGTGCAAAAAACGGCAACAGCTATTCCGATAGCATTGTTGAATTAGCTAAAGCCGAAAATGCCGAAGTGCTTATTATAGCCGCCGACCTTGAGGCTGATATTGCAATGTTAGACGACCCCGAAGATAGAAAAGAGTTTTTAAACGATGCCGGTCTTACGGAACCTGGCGTAAATCGTTTGGTCAGAGCTGCTTACAACATTTTAGACTTGCAATCCTTTTTTACAGCCGGTCCTAAAGAAATTAGAGCTTGGACTATAAAAAAGGGTACCACAGCACCGCAAGCTGCCGGTGTTATTCATAGCGACTTGGAAAGAGGTTTCATTAGAGCCGAAGTTATGAAGTACGAAGATTTTATAACTCTAAAATCAGAACATGCCTGTCGTGAAGCCGGAAAGCTTTACGTTGAAGGCAAAAATTACGTAGTTAACGACGGAGATATTATTCACGTCAGATTTAATGTTTAATTTATAAGTTTATGGATTACAGAGATTTAGTTTTTTTAGAAGTAGCACAGCAACTTAGTTTTTCCAGAGCTGCTGAATCATTATTTATTTCTCAACCTGCAGTCAGCAAACACATACAGGAATTGGAGTCTTCGCTCAATGCAAAACTTTTCGACCGAAAAAACAATGTTATTTCGCTCACACAAGCCGGAGAAATCGTTTTTCAGCATTTGAAACAAATAAAAAAACGATACGAAGTTATGGAGTTTGAGTTAGGCAGATTGTCTCAGGCTTTTTCCGGTGTTTTACGTATAGGTGCCAGCACTACCATTTCGCAATACTTTTTGCCGAAATTTTTAATCGAATTTAGCAAACAATATCCCGAAATTAAACTTTCGGTTATCGCGGGTAATACTGCCTACATGGAAAGCCTTCTTACAAAAAACGAAATTGATATTGCTTTGGTCGAAAATCAATCGTCGAAATCGGGATTGGCATACAACAACTTCTTTCGCGACAGATTACTTGTTGTTTGTAGCAAAAATTCATTGTACGCAAAAAAACACAGTCTTACCATAAACCAACTGCAAACTGCCCCGATGTTATTAAGAGAAAAAGGTTCGGGTACACTGCAAGTAATATACAGCGAGCTTTCAAGCAAAGGCGTTGAAGTTGACAAACTTAACGTTGCTATCAGATTAGGCGACACTGAATCAATAAAAAGATTTTTGCCCCACTTCAACGGAATTGCATTCTTATCAAAGGGTTCTATAGAAAAAGAACTTTTTGAAAAAGAATTTATTACAATTGAAACTCCAAATTTAGTTTTTGAAAGAAATTTCAGATACGCTACTCTTCAAGGATACCAATACAAACCTGCCACTTTGTTTATTAATCAGCTGAAGGCGTATAATTTTTAGTGAATGGTGGTGGGTGATGGGTGGTGAGTGGTGAGTGGTGAGTGGTGAGTGGTGAATGGTGAGTTAGTTCTGAGTTAGGAGTTAGGAGTTAGGAGTCAGGAGTCGGAAGACAGAAGACAGAAGACCGAAGTTCTGAGTTCTGAGTTAGGAGTTAAAATACTCAACCCCCCTGCACTATGCACCACGTAACCCGAACCACGCAACACGCAACCCGAACCACGTAACCCGTACCACGTACTAATGTTCAATAACGTGTGTCTGTCCATCAATTGCCAAAACCGTATTTTCAAAAACCGTTTTAGCTTCCTTTAAAAGGTGTTCCAAATCTTCGGTTTCGTACCTTGCCGAAAAATGTCCTATAAGTAATTGTTTTACATTTGCTTTAAGAGCAATAGTTGCAGCATCAATGGTGGTTGAATGGAATTTGCTTTTTGCAGCTTCGTCTAATTCGCGCGCAAAAGTAGTTTCGTGATACAATAAACTAACATTGCTAATCACAGGAATTATATCTTCGCAATACATAGTGTCGGCGCTATATGCGTAGCTGCGAGGAAGTTTTGGATTTAATGTAATATCTTCGTTTTTAATAAGCTTTCCGTTCAAAACAATATCTTTCCCATTTTTTATGTTGCCAATTTCAGAAATAGGTATTTGCATAGTTTGAACAACGTTTTTCTTGAGTCGTCTTTTGCTGGGTTTTTCCAAAATAATAAAACCCGTTGTGGGAATACTGTGCTTTACAGGAAAACTTTTAATTACAATTCTCTTGTTTTCGTACAAAGTGTTGACTCCTGAAACGTTGGTATCTACAAAGTTAATTTCGTAGGTTAGAACAGTTTCGGAAGCCGCAAACTGAATTTTTATAATATCTTTAAGTTGTGGCGGAGCGTAAACAGTAATCGGATTGGTTCGCCCCATCAAATGCATAGAGGATAGTAATCCGACCAAACCGAAATAATGATCGCCGTGCAAATGACTAATGAATATATTATTAATTTTATTGAAAGATATTTTTAGTTTTCTTAGTGTTATTTGTGTACCTTCGCCGCAATCGAACAAAAAACATTCGTTGTTGTATTTAACGCACTGCGAAGAAGGCATACGGTTGTGTATAGGTGTTGCCGAACTACTTCCTATTATGGTTACTTCAAAGGGTGGCATTTTTTTGGCGGCAAAAGTAATGTTTTTTGAGGTTTTATTTATATTTGTACTTATAAAAAAGTATAAATTATGGAAAAAATTGGATTCTACATTGAAAACGAAAACAAGTTTAAGTTTTACGTTATGAAGCTGTTGCCTTCTGTTGCAACGAAAGGCATAGTGTTTTTAATTCACGATATTTCCGACCATTCGGGCAGATACAATGAACTTGGCGAATTTTTTTGCAAAAACGGTTATCTGTTCTACGCTCCCGACCTAAGAGGTAGCGGAAACTCAAAAGGGAAAAGAGGTTCATTTAAAACCATTGACGAAGCACTTACTGATGTAAATTTTTTGATATCCAAGGTTAAAGAAGAATTTGCAAATACTCCTATATTTATTTTTTCGCAAGGTATGGGGGCAAGCATCGCATTATCGTTGGTTTTAAACAAACCCGATATTGTTAAAGGTGTTGTTGCAAGCAGTCCGTACTTAAGAGCTGCCACCGGCAAACGTGGAATAAAAAAACTGCTTACTAAAATATCAACTTCTGTTGCTCCGTGGTGGCGAAAAAGTACAGGAATAACAGGTAGCATGCTCACACATGATAAAATACTTGCTGAAAAATACGACAATGATCCTAAGGTTCACGGGAAAATTTCGCTCAAAACGGCAAAACTAATAGATACGTCGGGAAAAATAATTATTGCTAATGCTAAACTGCTTGCTACACCTACTCTACTACTACACTCTACCGCCGACCCAATTGCCGATTTTAATGCGACTTTCGATTTCTTCAAAAATTCAAACAAAAATGCTTCGCTTTACGCTTTTAACGAACTTTACCACGAACTGTTTAACGAACTTAGCCAAACACAAATAACCAACAGTATTGTTAGATGGTTTGACGAAATTATAAGCTACAAACAATTATAATATTTTTTGAAATATATAAACTATTACTATATTTGCATCTTAAAGATAAACTAATAATTATCAAACAATTGTGAATGAAATTTTAAACTAAAAAACTAATAACAACTAAAAATTTAAGGTATGAAAACAAAAGTAAAAAACATTTTGGCACTTATAGTAATAGCCTTACTTGCTAATACAAATATTGCAACAGCACAAAATATGTCGCGCTGGATTGAATTGACGGTACAGCCGGGTAATTTAATGAGAATCGATTTTATTGCAGGTGAAGCAAACACTCCTATTAGGATTATAAGCGGTTCTACCGACACTACCATTATGGCAAGCACACAATGGCCCTATTACCCCAGCTTAGAATTTAACTACTACGCCGACTCTACTACAATGATAGTATATGGTGATGTAATAGGTTTCGACTGTAGATATAACTACGAAAACCTTGCAGGTTTAGACATTCTCAACAACACTCTGCTGACAGAGTTGCTTTGCTTGGGCAACAATCTCACATCGCTAGACCTTAGTAATGCTGCGGCACTAAAAGATTTAATTTGTGGCAACAACAGTCTTACATCATTGGATGTTAGCGGTGCTACGGCTTTGGAAAGTTTAAGTTGTCCTGACAACATTCTTACATCGTTAAACGTTAGCGGAGCTACAAGTCTAAAGTTTATCGATTGTAAGAATAATAATCTCTCATCCTTAAATTTAGCAGGTCCTGTAGCATTGGAAGAAGTAGATTTAAGCGATAACGATTTTACATCTTTTGATTTTAGCGGACTTACTTCACTAAAGGTTTTAATATGCAGATACAATAATTTCACATCATTGGACGTAAGCAAACTTGTTGCACTTAAATATTTAGACTGCTCGTACAATAATATTGCATCGCTAGACGTGAACGAACTTACTGCATTAGAACAATTAGACTGCTCATACAACAGTCTGACGTCTTTGGATATAAACGGATTAAGCTTTTTGAAAAATATTAAATGTAATAATAACGACCTAACATCTTTGAATATTAGTAATTTGACCGGGTTGGAATCTTTGCTTTGTAACGACAACAGTCTTGCAACGTTAGACCTAAGCGGGCTATCATCTATAAAATTATTAGATTGTCAAAAAAATAATCTCACGTCACTATACGTTGGCGGACTTTCTGAGTTGACTAATTTGGCATGTAACGACAACTCTCTTACATCTATAGATATTAATGATCTGACTTCGCTTTACAATCTGAAGTGCCAGAAAAATAGCCTAACTTCTCTGGATGTAAGCAAACTTACAAAACTAAGATCTTTGACATGTTACGATAACAGTTTTAGCACTCAGGCTTTAGACCAAATATACTGCGATCTGCCCATAATATTAGTTGGCGTCGGTGGGTGGATTTTCCCCATTTACGACGCCTCATCTTCAAACTATGCAACGGTAATGGCTACTAATAGTCAAAACGCCATAGAAAGAAGTTGGAGTGTACGTTTTGGTTCTAACTCTGCAAACATACCAGCCACTACAGGTACTTACGAATGCGAAACTAGCATTAGCATAAATGATTTTACCGAAACCAACATTTATCCAAATCCTGTTAGCGATATTCTATACATTAATACCGATAGCCAAATAAAAAGCATTGAACTTTATGATGTTTTTGGCAAAATGATGCTTAATAAAACAAACTTAACTACCACTGATATTACAGTCGATGTGTCACATTTAAATAGTGGCATATATGTACTAAGGCTAAACACAACAATAGGCACAAGCGATTTTAAAGTGGTGAAACGATAATAACTTCACCTTAATTTTATGATAAAAAAATAGGCTATCTCGAAAAAAGACAGCCTATTTTTGTGTAATAGATCTGAAGTTTTATTCAGCATCCGGCTTTTCTTCTTCCTTTACTTCATCGTCAGCCTTAGCTTCTTTTTCTTCAGCTTTTTTAGTTTTCTTTGCAGCTTTTTCTTCGGCTTTAGCTTCGTCTTTTTCTTCAGCTTTGGCTTTCTTTGCTGCCTTTTCTTCGACTTTTGCTTCTTCCTTAGCTTCATCACCAGCTTCAGCTACTTCCTTTTCTGCCTTTCTAGTTGTAGTTTTTTTTGGTTTTTCTTCCACTACTTCATCAGCAGGTTTTTCAACTTCTTCCTTAGCTGCTTTCTTTGTTGCTTTTTTGGGTTTAGCTTCCTTTTCTTCCAACTTAGCTTTTAAATCAGCCAACACATCAATATCGCCCAAAGTTGTTTTTTCCAAATTATCTTTCAACTTTTTAACAGCTTGCTTTGTAGCTTTTTTGCCTTTTTCAGCTTCTTTATCTGCATGCTCTTTTTGTTGATCTTGAAGGTCTCTGAATACTTTGCTGTGCGAAAGAACTATTTTCTTTCCTTCTTTTGAAAATTCAATTACTTTAAAGTCAGCACTTTCTTCAGCTACTAATTTGGTATTATTTTCTTTGAAAATGTGTTTGTTAGGAGCAAATCCTTCTACACCGTACGGTAAAGCAACAGTAGCTCCTTTGTCATTAATATTCAGTACAGTTCCTTTATGAACACTTCCTACAGAAAATATGGTTTCGAATACGTCCCATGGATTTTCTTCCAATTGTTTGTGTCCTAAGCTTAGTCTTCTGTTTTCAATGTCAAGGTCAAGAACAACAACATCTATTTCTTCGCCAAGTTTAGTAAATTCGGCTGGGTGTTTAATTTTCTTGCTCCAAGAAAGGTCGCTGATGTGAATAAGTCCGTCGACGCCTTCTTCCAACTCTACAAAAATACCGCAATTGGTGAAGTTTCTAACTGTAGCCTTGTGTCTGGAATTGATAGGATACCTTTGTTCAATATTTTCCCATGGATCGGGGATAAGTTGTTTAACGCCGAGAGACATTTTGCGTTCTTCGCGGTCAAGTGTTAGAACAATAGCTTCAACTTCGTCGCCAACGTTCATAAAGTCTTGAGCTGTACGCAAGTGCTGACTCCACGACATTTCCGAAACGTGTATCAAACCTTCAACTCCCGGTGCAATTTCTACAAATGCGCCGTAATCGGTAAGTACAACAACTTTACATTTAATTCTATCGCCAACTTTAACATCTTCGCTTAGCGAATCCCATGGATGTGGTGTAAGTTGTTTCAAACCCAGAGCAATGCGTTTTTTGTTGTCGTCGAAATCAAGTATAACAACGTTGATTTTTTGATCTAACTGAACAATTTCTTCAGGATGATTAATTCTGCCCCACGAAAGGTCGGTAATGTGGATTAAACCGTCAACACCGCCTAAATCGATGAATACGCCGTAGGAAGTAATGTTTTTAACAACACCTTCTAATACTTGTCCTTTTTCTAGTTTAGAAATAATTTCAGCTTTTTGAGCTTCCAATTCGTCTTCTATCAAGGCTCTGTGCGAAACAACAACGTTTTTGTACTCGTGGTTGATTTTAACCACTTTAAGTTCCATCACTTTGTTGACGTATTGGTCGTAGTCGCGTATTTGTTTAACATCGATTTGCGAACCCGGTAAGAATGATTCAATTCCGAACACATCGACTATTAAGCCGCCTTTGGTACGACTTTTAACAAAACCGTTGATAATTTCTTGGTTATCATATGCTTCGTTAACTCTTTCCCAACTGCGTAGCATACGAGCTTTTTTGTGAGATAGTAATAGTTGTCCGCCGGCATCTTCTTGATTTTCGACATAAACCTCAATTGTGTCGCCAACCTTGTACGAAGGATTGTATCTGACTTCCGATACGGGAATAACTCCGTCGGATTTGAAACCTATGTTTACAACAACTTCGCGTGAGTTAATTCCTACAATAGTTCCGTCAATTACCTCGTGATCGCTGATTGAGCTAAGAGTTTCGTCGTAAATGCTTTCTAACTTTTGTCTTTCTTCAGGTTTATAATCATCTACATCTTTGTTCTCGATATCCCAATCAAACTCTTCGGTGGGAACTGCAAGCGGAGCTCTTTCCGTTGGTTTTAACTCCGGTTTTGCTTTGGGTGCAGGTTTTTCTGCTACAACCTCGACCGGTGCTTCTTCCAAAACAACAGTTTCCGGCTTTGTTTCTTGCGGAGTTTGGGTTATTTCCTGATTAGATGTGTTATTTACTTCGGGTTCTGGTGTTTGTTCTCCCTGAGCAGGAGTGGTGTTGGTTTCTTCTACCATATTTTTTTTATTGTGACCCCCGGAACAGTCGGTTAAACTTAATTTATTTGTGCAAATTTCTCAGCTCCGGTAGCTTCAAAATTTTTAATTGAGCCTGCAAAGATAATATTTTTCTAAAATACTGATACTGTTTGCCTAAAATTTATTTTTAAGCTACCAATTTATGAGAGGAATTTTTTAGCTATAAAACACAATTGGTACGGTGCTACGCAACTTTTTGTAGTTAACTTAGCCATTAGCTTTTGGCTTTTGGCTGTTGGCTGTTGGCTATGGGTGGTTCAATGTGCAATGAGCAATGAGCAATGAGCAATGAGCAATGAGCAATGAACAATGAGCAGTTACCAATTGATAATTGATAATTGCTAATTGTTAATTGATAATTGCCAGAATCCCGCAACACGCAACACGCAACCCATATCATTGCTAATTGAAAACTTTACGACAGCAGAGGTCAGTGGTGAGTGATAAGTGGGTTAATTATGACTTGGAACTGGCTAGATTTTCGGCACTTCGGGCTTCGGCGCTTCGATACGTCTTCTGCACTCAGCGACCGAAAATATTGAACTCATCGACCGAAATTAGAAGTTATGAGTTTCGAGTTATGAGTCAGGAGTTTGAGAGTTTGACAACTCGGAACTCGATACTCGGAACTCAGAACTCCCTCGAACCACGCAACACGAACCACGCAACACGCAACATTGCTAATTGAAAACGCTACGACAGCAGACTTTTGACGATATTTGATATCATTTTGTTGTCGGCTTTGCCTGCAATTTTTTTTGTAACAATTCCCATAACTTTTCCCATATCTTTCATAGAAGTAGCACCAACTTCTTCAATTACTTGCTTTACAATTTCTTGCACTTCTTCTTCCGAAAGTTGTTCGGGCAAATATTTTTCGATTATTCCTGCCTGATAAATCTCCTCTTCTGCAAGGTCTTCACGATTTTGTTCAATATATATTGCTGCACTCTCGCGGCGCTGCTTAACCAAACGCTGCAACAGTTGTATTTCAAGAGTCTCGGGAACTTCGGCAAAGTTGACATCTTTACCTGTTTTTTCCAACAAAAGAGCTGCCTTTATTGCTCGTAATGCTTCTAACTTTCGCATGTCTTTATTGAGCATGCACTCTTTCATATCGTTGTTTATCAATTCTTCTAATTTCATTTTATAGGTTTTTAATCGTTAATCTACATTATCATCTAAAAAGCTATTGTTACGCCTTAAAACGTTAGAATTATTATTGTCCTTTCTTATTTCGTAATCCGATGAATCGTCTCTGCTATAGCGTTCATCAGACAGGCTAATACCTTGACGAATATATGCAGGAACTTTTTCCATACTTTGAATGGAAACCTGTGGCTTATCGAACTGAGCACTGAATTTTCTTAACTTAGCTCTTCTTTCTGCATCTAAGCTTTTGGGAGTTTTTAGATTTTCGTCCGGTTTAGCTTTTATATGTCCATCGTTTTCAACAGCTTGAGTATCGAACATTTTCACTTCAGATGAGCTGCTCACATTTTTAATTTCAAATTCAACAACGCTGTTTTCAGTTTCATCAACGATTTCTTCGTCTGCGTTTAAATTTTCTTCTTCCTCAGATTTGTAATCTCCAATCACAAATTCAAACACGTTGGCATTGTTTATCTTATCATTAGTACTAACATCTTCGGTTTTACCATAAGATTCGGCGCTATCTATTTCTGCAACAGTATTTAAAGTTACGTTATCTTCGGGTACATTGTTGTTTGTAATATTTACTTTAGGTTCTACATTAATTGCAGGTTTTACCGTTTCTTTTTCAGCACTTCTGCTATTAATACTATCCTGATTATTGTCACTGTACCTTGGTTTACTGTAATTTGTCTTTAGATTCTGATTGTTGACAACAATAGGTTCCGATTGGGTTCTTTCAGTAAATAAATTTCCGATTTTAGGTTTGGGTTTAGCAATTTGTTCCTGCGGACGGTTTTGCTCTTCGTCTGATGTAAGTACAACTGTTTTAGGCTTTTTAATTGTATTGCTTGGAACAACATTGCTGCTCTCTTTGCTAACATTAGTTTTTTCGCCATCAAGTATAACGCGTGTAATTGGCGGTTTGTCGAAACCTACAACCACAACGGTTATTTTCATCTCATCGTCGAGAGTGTCGTCGTATATACTGCCCCACAATAGGTTTTCTTCTCTGTTGGTAATTTCAATAATTTTATTGGTAATATATTTTTGTTCCCTTAGTGTAATACCTTTCTTGCCTGTGGTAACGCTAACCATAACATTATCGGCTCCCGAAATGTTATCGTACTGTAGCAAGGTAACTCTAATAGCCTCATCTAAAGCTTCTCTTGCGCGATCGGGTCCCGTAGCAACTCCCGAACCCATAAGGGCTTTGCCCCCATCTTGCATTATAGCTTTAACATCTTCGAAATCTAGGTTTTGTTCGCCCGGAATAGATATTAATTCGGCAATACTCTTGGCTGCTGTTGCCAAAATACTATCAGCCTGATTGTAGTGTACTCGCATTTCCACATCTTCGTCGAGATTTAGTATTTTGTCGTTATCAATAACTATGTACGAATCTACATGCTTAATCAGTTCGGCAAGACCTTCCTGTGCCTGAAGGTCTTTTCTTCTTCCTTCAACTGCAAAAGGCTTTGTAACTATAGCAATGGTAAGTATTCCTAATTCCTTAGCTATTTGGGCAATAACCGGAGAAGCTCCCGTACCTGTACCACCGCCCATTCCTGCTGTAATGAACAACATACAAGTGTTTTCTTTTAACTTTTCTCTGATTTTATCGGATGCTAAAATGGCTGCCTCACGACCGTTAACCGGATTCATTCCGGCTCCCCTACCTGTTTGTCCTAACGAAATTTTATTAGGCACAGGACTCCTGTACAATGCTTGTGCATCGGTATCGCAAATAAATACATCAACGCCCTTAACGCCTTGTGTAAACAAGTAATTTGCAGCATTGCCGCCGCCACCGCCTACTCCAAACACTTTAATTATAGGACTTAGTTCATCTGGTCTTTCGAAGTTTAACATGTTTTCCATTTCCTTATTATTTATTACTGATTATTACCTTGATTTTAATATTTATTGTGTTTCCCAAAGAAATCCATTACAGTTTTCGTTAACGACGGTTTTTTACGGGATTTTGTTTTTTCGTCATCATTTTCATCATCGGCTTCTTCTGCATCGGAACCGCCGCTTTTATCTTTTGATGCTAACAAAATAAGCCCAATCGCCGTCGAATACATTGGATTATTAATATCCTTATCGTTGTCGGAAGCCAAATAAGCACTCGGATAGCCTATTCGAGAGTTCAGTCCGGTTACAAACTGCGATAAATGGCAAATATTAGCCAACAAAGAGCCTCCGCCGGTTATCACAATTCCTGCCAAAAGTTCATTTTCCAAACCCGATTGCTCAATAGCGGCTTTTACATCTATAAATATTTCTTTTGCTCTGGCACTTATTATTTCAGCCAACGCTTTTTGGGTTATTTCTTTGCCAGGACCTCCGTTTATTCCTTCAATTCCAATAACAACATTATTGCTTATTTCGTCGCAAATAGCCGACCCATACTTTACTTTTAACCTCTCGGCAGTATCGTTAACAACTTGACAACCGTAGGCAACATCGTTTGTTATGCTGCTTCCCGCAAAAGGTATTACAGATGTATGCGCTATGGCTCCGTTTTTAAAAATGGCTATGTCGGTTGTACCACCGCCAATATCAACCAAAACAACTCCGGCTTCTTTCTCTTGATCGGTAAGGACTGCTGCCGATGACGCATGTGGCTGCATAAACAAATTTTGAATTACACAACCCGATGCCTCTACACATTTCCTGATATTATTGGTAGCTGCGGTTTTGCCTATTACTACGTGAAAATATCCTGTAATTTGGTGACCCTGAATGCCAACAGGACGCAAAATATCGGAATTTTCGTCAATTGTGTAGTGTTGGGGCATAACCACAATTATTTCGTATCCGGGCTCCATAGGCAAGTTGTAAATGCTTTTAATAAAAACTTCTATCTCGTTTTCGCTTATCAATTCGGAAGGATTGGGACGTATAGTTGTAGCTACGTGCTGAAAACTTCTGATGTGCTGTCCGGCAATTCCTATGTTTACAGTACGAATATCAACGTTGGAGATATTGCTTGCTTCGGCTAGACCCTTTTTTATAGAATCGATGGTGTCTAACTGATTAAGCACTTCGCCTCTTGTCAATCCTATGGAACTAACCTTTGAATATCCGTAAATGTCTAATTTACCGTTAGGATTTTTAGCACCAACTACTACAGCTATCTTTGTTGTTCCTATATCTAAGCCAATTATTATTTCGGGGTTCTCTTTTTCCATTGCTTTATATATTATTAATTACATACTATTTGATTATCGAAATTTAAATTTATTACTTCGTATTTATCCCACCCTATTGATGGTAACGCTTTTTGGTAAAACACTTTGAGTCTTGCGAATTTGTTCATCGTATTGGTGGTATCGCCAAATTCAACAATATGGTTTCCAACCTTGGTTACAAGCGACATCTCGTTGTTCGGTTTAAGAATTACTTGTTCTATCAAGGATTTTAACACTTCATCTTTTGAAACAAAATCGGCAATACTATAGCACGAAATTATGCCGCTTATCGATTTGTCAACTTGATTGCCCGATTCGTACACGCTGAATATGTTTTCATTATCCAACAAAATATCGTTGATATCGCCGGATACAACAAAGCTGCTGAAAGGTTTTTGCGCTTTGAGCGGAATAACTTTACCGCTACGCGTTACAATTTTCCAATTGTTAGTTTGGGTAACGTATTGGAATAAGGGTTCTTCTTGTCGTATAAATACCTCAACATTGCCCTCGACCGTTACTTTTATATCGGAATATTTTACGTAAGGATTGCTGTCGACAAGTTTTTTTATGTTGTCTAATTTTATTGAATCGACGTTTTGCTTATCTATTTTACCGAATTTCTTTTCAATAAGCGATATCACCTCTTGTTGTGAAATAAATTCGGGTGAATTGTCGTACTCAATTTTTACGCTCAAGTTTTTGCAATTTCGAGTGCTATGCTGATTTTTAGCCAAAATAAATAAAACAACACAACCGCCAACGACGGCTATCCAAAGAATTATTAATAGTATTTTTATTAAAATCTTCATTGTTTTATTTATTTGCTTTTTAAAATTTCAATAATCGGTTTAACAACATTGGCAATATTTCCTGCTCCTATGGTAATAATCACCTCGTTGTCGGTGTTTTTAATCCAATCTAATAGTTCATTTGCTGATAAAACATATTTCTCATTCAAATCAACTTTTTGCAATAAAGCCTCTGAACTCACGCCTTCAATAGGCTTTTCGCGAGCCGGATAAATGGGCATTAGCACAAGTTTATCCAAGTTTGAAAGGCTGTTTGCAAATTCGTCCATAAAGTCCCTAGTACGAGTGTACAAGTGTGGCTGGAAGATTCCCGTTATTTTTTTGTCGGGGAACAATTCCTTTGCAGCTTTTACGCAAGCATCTATCTCCTGCGGATGATGAGCGTAATCGTCAATGAATACGCAATTATCGTTTATATAAGTTATGTCGAAACGGCGTTCTACTCCTTTGAAAGTCGATATAGCTTGTTTTAATTCGTCAGGACTTGCTCCCAACAAACTTGTTACAGCCAAAGCAGCAGTGGCATTTTCAACGTTATGTCTGCCCGGCATTTGCAATGCCAAATCTTTAATTTCTACGTTCGGTGCAGAAAAATCGAAATGAAAACGACCGTTTTCAACTCTGATATTGTGAGAATACGCTTCGGCTACATCGTCTGCCGAATACTGCACAACACTTATATTTTTGTTCAAATTGCGCAGCTGATTATCTTTTTTGTGGAACAAAAATCCCTTATCCTTAATTTTAAGTGTAAATTCGGAATACGTCAACTTTAAGTTCTCGGCTGTATCGTATATGTCCAAATGATCGGGCTGAACGCTTGAAACAACGGCGTAAGTCGGATTGAGTTTCAAAAACGAGCGGTCATATTCGTCGGCTTCGGTTACCAAGTATGCGGAATTGGAATTAAACAAAAAGTTTGATTTTAAGTTGTTGGAAATTCCTCCTAAAATCGCATTACAACCGAGTTTTGAATTATTGAGCAAATGCATCAACATACACGAAGTTGTGGTTTTGCCGTGAGTACCTGCACAAGCAATAGTTATATATTTTTCGGAAATAATTCCTAATACTTCTGCTCGTTTTTTCATATCGTAATTACTTGACTGGCAGAAGTTCAACACAGCATTATCCTTAGGTATTGCCGGCGTGTAAATAACCAATTCAGGATTGTTAGGCACTCTTTCGGGATTATCGTCGTAATGCACGTCAATGCCTTCGGCGATAAGATTGTTAGTAAGTTTTGAAGGTGTTAAATCATAACCCGAAACGACATAACCTTTCAAGGCAAAATAGCGAGCCAAGGCGCTCATTCCTATTCCGCCTATTCCTATAAAGTATATATGTTTTAAGTTATTGTCGTTCATCTTACTAAGTTTATTTTATATCATATATTAATTCAGCTATTTTTTTTGCCGAATCGGGATATGCAAGTTGTTTTACGTTTTTGCTTAATTGATTTAATTTGTCCGTATCGTTTACAAGTTTCAGAATTTCGTCAAACAAAACATCTATTGCTTTATCGTCGGGAACAGCAACTGCAGCGTTGTGCGATACAAGAACAGCAGCATTTTTGGTTTGGTGGTCTTCGGCAACATTAGGCGAAGGCACTAATATTGAAGGTTTGCCCAAACTGCAAATTTCCGAAATGCTTAAAGCACCTGCACGCGATACAACAACATCGGCAGCTGAATAAGCATAATCCATCTCTTTAATAAACACGGTATTACGAATTAGTTTGCTATTGTGTTTTTCTGCAATTTCTTTCGACCTCTGTTCAAAGCTCTTTCCTGTCTGCCAAATCAATTGGATATTGTTTTCGATAAAACTTGGCACGTATTTTTCAATGCTTTGATTTATTGTGCGAGCTCCTAAGCTGCCTCCTACAACAAGCACAGTTTTAATTTCCGGATTTAATCCGAAAAACGAAACAGCTTCACTTCTGTCAATATTACAGTACTCAATGCTGCTTCTGATAGGATTTCCCAAAAGATGCAGTTTATCTTTACCAAAATATTTTTCCATATCGGGATATGCAACACAAATGGCTTTTGCTCTTTTTGCCAAAATTTTGTTTGCAACACCAGGATAAGAGTTTTGTTCTTGTATTAGAACCGGAATATTTAATTTTGCAGCCATATAAATAGTCGGAGCCGAAGCATAACCGCCTGTTCCAACGGCAAAATCCGGTTTGAATTCCTTAATTATTTTTTTGGCTTGTTTAAGCGATTTTATGATTTTAAATGGAAGCGATAAGTTTTTTAAATCGAACTTACGTTGCAATCCTGCAATATCGATACCTTTAATATCGTAGCCCGAAGCAGGTACTTTTTCCATTTCCATTCTTCCGTTGGCACCAACAAATAATATCTGATTATCGGGATTTAGCTTTTTGAGTGCATCGGCAATAGCAACAGCCGGAAAGATGTGTCCTCCCGTACCTCCGCAACATACTAATATTTTCATAGCTTCCATGTTAATTGTCGGTTTTTAAGGTTTTAAGTTCTTTTTCTCTATCGTCAAATGCACTAATACTAAGCAACATACCAATACTTATAGATGTAAACCAATTGCTTGAACCACCCATGCTTATAAGCGGTAAATTCTGACCTGTAACGGGAAACAATCCAACGGCTACCAATATATTGACAAATGCTTGTATTGTGATACTTATTGTTATTCCAAACGCCAACAGCGCTCCGAATGTACCCGGAGCATTTATCGAGATGGATATTCCTCGGAAGAAGAAAATAACGTATATGAGCAAAACAACAATACCACCAATAAGTCCGTACTCTTCGACTATGATAGCATAAATGAAGTCGCTATGAGAGTTTGGTAAAAATGTTTTTTGCGATGAGTTTCCGGGCATTTTTCCGGTTATACCGCCGTTGGCGATAGCAATTTTCGAGTGTCTTGCCTGATAATTGGCATCGCTGTCTTTATCTTCTTCTCCTGTAAAGAAATTAACAATTCTACCCTGCCATGTACTTGCCCTGTTTGTTTGTTTTAATCGCGATTGTTTTGTGTTTACATCAACGGTTTGAGCTAATTCCTTGCTGGTATTTCCAGATTCGAACTTATGCATTATCAGCAATGATGAAACCAAAATTAGAAATATGAAAATACCAGCTCCCGAAATCAACAAAATATGTTTCATTCTGGCTCACGCGTAAAACATCATGCAAAAGCAAATTGCGAAAATAATTACTCCTGTCGATAGGTTTGAGTACGCAACCAATAACGAAACAATTACGGATGTTATTAAAACAAGTGATAATCCGG